>DATMOV010000373.1:0-2242 GCA_035568055.1 Cytophagaceae bacterium | reverse complement strand
CAGTTTAACAAACAGATCATCGATGCCACTCATGAGTTTGCGGTTGCCTACAAACCAAACATCGCCTTTTATGAAGCGCTGGGCTCCAAAGGATGGGAAAGCCTGGAAAAAACACTGGAATATATTCCAAAAAATATTTTTACCGTTGCCGATGCCAAAAGAGGCGACATAGGAAATACTTCCGGCCTCTACGCAAAGGCTTTTTTTGAAACCATGAAGTTCGATTCTATTACAGTGGCTCCATACATGGGAGAAGATTCCGTAAAACCCTTTCTGGAATTTAAAGATAAAACGGTGATCATATTAGTACTTACTTCTAATTCCGGAAGCAATGATTTTCAAATGTTAAAGCTCAGGAACGATCAGGAGCTATACATGGAAGTGATCCGGCTCAGCAAAACATGGGGAAATTCCTCTCAGATCATGTATGTGGTTGGTGCCACCAAAGCGCAGATGCTGGAGAAGATCCGAATATTGGCGCCGGATAACTTCCTGCTCGTTCCAGGCGTGGGAGCACAGGGAGGTAGCCTGAAGGAGGTTTCCAAATATGGCATGAATAAACAATGCGGGCTTCTGGTCAATTCTTCCAGAGGAATCATTTATGCCTCGTCAGGAAAAGATTTTTCCTCCGCCGCTGCGCATGAAGCGAAAGTTCTTCAGGAAGAAATGGCTGGCTATCTTGATAAATATTTATAGCTAGTTGATGGTTGTTTATTGATGGTGCTATTGTTAATATAAACTACTAACAACTGTCAACAAACAAGTAACAACTTCTTACTATTGTATATAAAGCGATTTTCTTTACTTAATAATGACAGGAAATAACAATTTTCTTATGATCACCGATTTGAATCAGTCAATTTGCAGGAAGCTTATTGCTTTTGCTTCCATCATTTTTGTTTTAGCACTTTTTTCAAATGTTCATTCACAACCAAAAGATACCGCTAATACAGATTTTCTAAAGGAACGTGCAAAACTTATTCAGGAGAATGCGGCCAGGTATAAAGTCAGTGCCACTGAAATCCAGACGGAATATGCGGGTTACAAAGCTCAGGCACAGAAATGCAAGGGAGCCATGGACGAGGCTAACGATGGTTTGAAGATGGCGAACGAGGCAGTCCAAGATTGTGAAACCGCAGATAAGCTTGCTCAAAAGATTATCGCTGCAAAGAAAAATACTGATATGCTTAAGATGCTTAAAGAAGCTCAGAAAAAAATGGATAACTGTCAATACCTGATCCAACAAGCAAATGACCGAAGAAAAGAAGTGCTATTTGAGCTGAAAGGATGTAAGTAATTTATGGTTTTAGAAACAACAGGCATAGTCTACAAAACACAATAGCCACTTAGATACCTGAACTTATTAATCTGCAGTATTCTTACAGGAGTTTATTTTGCTGGGATTTCACGACCTGATCTGCTCTTTTTACCGCTGATTTTTTAACCTTATTAAGCCTTGAATACTTGCGGGCTTTGAATACTCTTGACAAAATAACTTTGTTGTCACCACTGAGAAAATATGCCTTACATTCATTTTTCTCATTACGTTGTTTTTTAAGCTTCGAAATAATCTTTGTAATAAGTTCTTTTCTTAAGGAACCTTTCTCAACAATTTCTTTTGAAGCAATGTCTATTGCATTGAATCCCTCAGGGGTTTTGAGTAGCTGGAAATAAACTTCTTTGATAGATAAATCTTGAGTCGTGTTCATGATATAAAAAAACAAGTTGGCTAGAAAGTTGGCTAGATAAGCAAAGGTATAAAAAATTACTAATCAATTCGGTATTGAATGTGATTTGATTTTCGAATCTACTCAACTCAATAAAAAAATATTTCTTTCCCTGGTTTTCTTCAGTATAATATAAAAAATCTTAATTTTACCATTCAACTGATGGCGAAGTGGCGGAATTGGTAGACGCGCACGTTTCAGGGGCGTGTGGATAACACCGTGTGGGTTCAAGTCCCACCTTCGTCACTTATTTCTTAATTTCCCAGGAAGTAAATTTTCAATCTTGCAATACTTCCAGAATCAGGCAATAAAATCCAATTACTTATATCATTAAGATAAATAGGTACTTTGCGATTCTGTTTTAAAAAAACACGTGCACAATAATTACTATTTTATCCGTCAGCTGTCGGCTGAATTCAAACAAAGCCTTATCGGGGCTGAGGTTTATGAATGCTTCAGCCAGAATAAATTTGAGGTAGTCTTATCTTTTATCAAAGCAGACCGGACCGATCTTT
>DATMOV010000372.1:0-2866 GCA_035568055.1 Cytophagaceae bacterium | reverse complement strand
AAATTCAAAATAGAAAGAAGTTGAAAAACGGGAAAGATGGCGGGCGATATTCTGATGATCTGAAATATCAAGGAAGCCTTCTTTAAGATCAGCTTTTACCAGATAGTTTTGCATAAATCCAAAATCGAAATACATGGTATTAGCATTATATAAATTAATCCTGATCAGAAGCGGAATGGAAACATAAGTATTTTTGAGGTTGCTGGTATACACAGATTTGGCATATTGATAGCCCGTTTGATTTATCTTGATTCCTGAAAGCCAATAATAAGGGCCGTAAAGCCGCCTTTCTGTTGTTAAGTCCAGACGAAGATATCTTCCAAAACTTCTATCCTCGGTGTAGGATCCTAAAGAAATTGAATTATTTGCAATACCAAGATTGAGATTAGGGCCTCCTGTAAATTGCGTATACGAATTTGAACCTGCAGAAATATAAACACGGGTTTGAGCTTTTATTTCAAAGCAGTATAAACATATAAGCAGGCAGTATAAAATTTTCATCGTGAAAATTGATTTACAATATCAAAAAATCCATTGTTTTTACAAATTCCAACCAAGAAATTATATTCTTATCCCCCCTTATTTGATGAATAAATGGCTTCCGAACCACTTATCATATTATTATTGTTCTCGAATTATGAAAATCAGAGAATATATTATCTGTTTATATGATTTCTAAAGGAGGTATAAAATGAGAAAACTATGGATTTTGATTGGTACAATTGGCATGTTTATATCTGGAACTTCTTTTGCGAGTCTTCCTAAACCAAAAAGAATGTCTAAACAATGTTCTCTTGAAGATAACATTGAAAATCATTGCAGAGCACATCATAAATATAAGAAAGGTATTCAGAATAATTGGTATGTATATAGCAAGAGTAGGTTTCTATAAATTCAGGGTATAAATTATCAAAAAACAACCCTTGTTACACCTATACTTTTTATGAATGCTTAATGCTTATCAAGGCGGAGGAACTTGATGTCTGGAAAAGAATAATATCTCTCATTACTTTCTTTAACCTGGTAATATTTTTAAATGGAAATGCTAAAGCACTTTCATTCATTTTTTCCTCATACCTAGTTCAAATCCGGATAAATAGAAATTTTTATAGAATAGTTATTCTTATAATTATCAATTATGTGTAACTTAAGCGTATAAAAATGTCGGTAAAAATTAATTTATGAGAAAGAGTTGGGTGTTTAAATGTAAAAATGGAACACTAATTATTCATTTAATAAGCCAAAAACTTGAATTTTAAATGTTTTAAAGGTTACACATTCATTGAAAGCCCTAACTAACATCAATATAGCAGAAATAAAGCAATGCTGTATATTATTTATACAGACCTGGAATTTTTAATCAAAAACACATTTTCTACATGCGGCAATTAATTAAATTATTAACCATAGGCCTTACATTCCTGCTTAGCTCTATCTCTTATTCCCATGGAGCAGTGCCTGTAATGCTTGATAAACTTGAAGACTACTTAATAGGCGGGCAATATATTGAAGTTTTAGAGGATAAAAGCCATTCGTTTTCTTTCTCCGACATTTTAAATGGCAGGCAAGCTTTCAAAAGCGTTGAAGGAAATTATTTCGCGACGATGAATACTGAATCTATTTATTGGATCAGGTTTAAAGTTGAAGCATTACCAAAAGAAAGAAGGAAATGGGTTCTTGAAATTCTTGATTCAAGGCAGGATACTGTGGTTCTTTACGAACCGAATGGTGACCATAATTACACAGCAGCTATTGCAGGTATCGAGGGCGGATTTTCAAACCGGCAATACAAGCACAAGAATTTCGTATTTGAGCTGTCACTTAATAATCCCGGTGGCAAATATTATTACCTGAAATTTAAATCTTCACCGGTCACCAGTCTGCTTTTTAAAATAAGAACTACACAGGATTTTACAGAATACGGCCTTAATGAATATTATTTGCTGGGGCTGTATTATGGAATTCTGGCAATGATGGCCTTCTATAGTCTTTTTGTTTATCTGACTACCCGCGAAAAAGTTTATCTTTTTTACATATTATATATTTTAAGCTGGATGTATTATTCCATGATCAGGGATGGTACAGGATTTCAATATATATGGCCTGGTGTGAACTTCATTTCAACAATGGGGTTCTATATTTCGAAACCTCTGCTTCTTGGGGCATTCGTGATGTATTGCCTGGAGTTCCTTACTTTCTCCTCCTACCCAAAACTTAGGAACATCACGATTGGCTTGCTGGTATTTTATTTTGTTTATTATCTGGCAGAAACCCTTTTGGACTTTTCTTTCCTTGATAATTTGTTTTTCCTGGTACCATTCCTGATTATTTTTTATATATCACTGATGAATTACAGAGCGGGATACAAACCTGCCCGTTATTTCCTCATAGGAAACTCTATCGTTGTGTTCTGTATCATTGTGGCAAACCTGCGGGATAGCGGACTGCTCGAAATGATTGTGCATATAGACCTGGTCGCTATCATAGCGGTATATAGTACCAATATCGGAATGGTGTTGGAAATTATGGTACTCTCATTTGCCCTGGCCGACAGAGTGAAATTCTTAAAAATAGAAAGAGAAAAAACTCAGCAGGAACTGATCCACCAGTTGCACGAAAACCAGCGCCTCAGTGAAAAAGTAAACAGAGAGCTTGAGGAAAAAGTCACTGAACGCACACAAGTGATAGAAGAGAAAAGCCAACTGCTGAAAGAAGCAAACCTCAAGCTGATTCATCAGTCCGAGAAGATAAATCAGATGAATGCGTTGCTGGATATTGATAACTGGAATCTTAAAAAAAGCCTTATTGAAGAAAAAGAATCTAGAATAAAGCTTAAAGATATAAGCTTCGAAGAATTTATGCAGGT
>DATMOV010000371.1:0-7876 GCA_035568055.1 Cytophagaceae bacterium | reverse complement strand
CATTTCTTTGATATCAACCGGGACGTGGATAAAGAATGCATTATGCTCAAATCGTACCTGAATATATACAACTCACTGAAGAAACTTAATTTTGAAATTTCCTATTACAACGAAGGACAAATCAATACCATAGAATTATATCCCACTAGTCCTATCAGGGTAATATTTGATACCAATTCCTCTAATATACCCTTTAATGTATTAATCAAATGCCTGCCTGAAGATACAGGAACCTATCAGTTACAAAGTGATAACGAGATCTGGAATAAGCTTTTTAACCGGCAAATCTATCAATTCGGGAAACCAGTTACCATTAATAATTTTACTTTCTCTATTGACCTGATTGATCAAAGCATCCTGAAGAGGAATTGGGGGATACCTGTCTTCAGCATCAACGATCTCAAGACCTTAGCGGAGCAGTATAGATCTTCCCTGCGTATTGGCCCTACCTTCAAAGGAAGTACTGTCTTATATCTTACCCTCCCAAGTTCTTACCCTAAAAAAGACATGTTTTTTTTAAATTCCTTCCTGGAATACATCGTACAAAAGGGCCTTTTGGAAAAAAGAGATTTTGCCGTCAAAACTATTGCCTTCCTGGAAAATCAGATAGCCGGGATAGGCGATTCTTTAAATCAATTCAGCGGAAAAATAGAAAATCTTAAACTGAGTAATTGGAATATGGGAAATTCAGAAAAAGTATTTGAAGAAATAAGAACCTTTGAACAGGAAAAGATAACATTGATTTTGAAAATAAAGTACCTGAATTATTTAAATAAATATATTCAAGAAAAAACATTGCAGGAAGCTTTTTCACCTTATTACCTTGGAATTGAAGATGTACCTCTTAATAAACTTTTTGATGAATTCACCAAACTGAGGTTTGAAACCAATCTTGTAAAAAAAGAAACCAATAAAAACAATCCTTTAATTAAAGACAAAGAATACCAACTGAATGAGCTTGAAAAAAACATGCTTGAAAACATTCAGAACCAGACGGAATTTTACAACAGGTCTCTATCCGATCTTGACACAAGGATCAACAAACAATTGAGCTCGATCAAAGGATTGTTGTCTGAAGAAAGAGAAATCGGAAGTCTTGAGAATATGTTTAACATCAACAAAGAATTATATACTTCCTTGTTTGAAAAAAGAATCGAAGCTAACATCGCCAAGGTAAGTACCTCTTCCGATTATGAAATTATTGACTATGCCACCTCTATCGGTCCCATCACGCCTATAAAATCAGACAATAATTCCAAAGCCATCATCATCGGCTTACTGATTCCCATATTACTTATCGCTTTATTCCATTTTCTAAATAACACCATCATAGATAGAGACGATCTTACTTCCTGTACGGATATACCTATTCTGGGCACCATTACCCACAGTTCAGATTTTAATAATATTGTAGTTCTTGACAGGCCCAAATCACTGATTGCAGAATCTTTCAGAGGAATCCGGAGCAATCTGAAATATATATTAAAGGATAACATCAGTTCTTCCAAAGTCATTTTAATCACCTCTTCTGTCAGCGGAGAAGGGAAAACTTTTTGTGCCATTAATTTTTCCTTTATTCTGGCCTTTTCAAATAAAAAAACCATTCTGATAGGCGGCGATTTAAGAAAGCCTAAAATGTATGATAAGCTGGACCTTGATTTGAAGACTGGTTTAAGCACCTACCTTTCCGGATCAGTATCTATTGAAAAGATTATTCAAAAAACCAGGAATGAAAACCTGGATGTGATTACTGCCGGTGAGATCCCTCCTAACCCTGCGGAGCTTCTGATGTCAAAGAAACTGGAAGAACTCATCATTCAACTAAAGAAACAATATGATTTTATTATTTTCGACTCACCTCCTATTGGGCTTGTATCCGATTCTATGGCAATTACCGCATTCAGTGATGTTAATTTTTTTCTGGTAAGACAAAATTATTCGAAAAAAGATTACCTCTATCAGCTGGATGGATTATACCTGGATAAGAAAATAGAAAATGTGGTATTGATATTCAACGATGTCGATGAAAAGAAATTTGGTTATGGTTATGGATATGGTTATGGATATGGTTATGGAGGAGGCAATGGATATTATGAGCAAGAGAAAGAATCTAACTGGATACAAAAATTATTTAAACGATTCAAAAGAACATAGATATAATGAGTAAACAAGATAAACAAGAAGACTGGGATCAGATTATTTATCCTAAAGGTGGATTATTAAATTTCAAAATTGGAGAAATATGGCAATATAAGGATCTTGTATCGCTATTTGTATATAGGAACTTTGTAGCCACTCATAAACAAACTATATTAGGTCCTTTGTGGCATATTATTCAGCCAATACTTACTACACTGGCATTCACTTTCATATTCGGAGAAATAGCCAAAGTGCCAACTGACGAAGTTAATCCGTTTTTATTTTATCTAACAAGTATAACTATTTGGTCTTTCTTTTCGAGGTGCCTCACCTCTACATCTAATACATTTACGTCTAATGCCGGAATTTTTGGAAAGGTATATTTTCCAAGACTAGTGGTTCCTATTTCTAATGTCATATCTGCACTTATTTCTTTCTTCATTCAATTCGGACTCTTATTAATCGTTTGCGTGTATTTTTATTTTTTCAAAAACTATCCTTTCCATCTCTCATATCATATATTATACATTCCTGTTATCCTTTTGCTTATGATTATACTTGGACTTGGACTTGGTATCTTAATTTCAGCACTAACAACCAAATACCGTGATCTGGTATTTTTTATAAATTTTGGAGTACAGCTTATAATGTATGTTTCACCAGTCATATATTCTCTTAAAAGTGTACCCGAAAAATATAAGGCTATTGCTTTATTAAATCCATTAAGTCCACTCATTGAAGGATTCAGATACTCTATTCTGGGAACGGGTTTATTTAACGAGCATATGCTCTTATATAGTATTTCTATTACTTTTGTTGTTTTTATAATAGGATTAGCTTTATTCAATAAAGTAGAAAAAACATTTATGGATACCGTTTAATTTATAACAGATGAAAAAAATTGCTCTCAAAATTGAGAATTTAAGTAAAAAATATAAACTAGGCTCTATAGGAGTTTCGTCCTTAAAAGCAGATTTACTAAGCCTGTGGAGAAAAGAAAAACCATCTTTGCAAGACTCATCACCCAACATATTGAATGTCGTAGGAAGAAGTGATAATGTATGGGCTTTAAAGAACATTTCTTTTGAAGTTCCACAAGGAGAAGTTCTGGGGATAATAGGGAAAAATGGAGCTGGAAAATCCACTTTACTTAAGATTTTATCCAAAGTCACAGGTCCAACCACAGGAACAATTAAGATTAAAGGACGCATTGCATCTTTACTTGAAGTCGGAACCGGCTTCCATGAAGAACTCACGGGTAGAGAAAATATTTTTCTAAATGGGGCTATTTTAGGAATGAGTAAAATGGAAATCCGTTCCAAATTCGACGAAATTATTGATTTTGCAGGAATATCGCAATATCTTGACACTCCCGTGAAACGATATAGCAGCGGAATGAGAGTAAGACTTGGCTTTGCGGTTGCGGCATTTCTTGAGCCTGAGATTTTAATAGTGGATGAAGTACTAGCTGTCGGAGATGCGGAATTTCAGAAGAAAGCAATCGGGAAAATGCAGGATGTTACCACTAAACAAGGAAGAACAGTCTTATTTGTAAGTCATAATATGAATTCGGTAATCTCTTTATGCACCTCCTGTATGATGCTAAAGAATGGATTAATCCATTCCACAGGAAAAGTTGAAAATGTTGTCAATGAATACCTCCAGTTAAATTCAACGAATCAAACTTCCTTATTCTGGGATGAAAACTCGGGTCCTGGAAATGATGAAGCCAGGTTGACAAAAGCTAGGTTAATTAATAAAAATACCCAGGCAATAACACATTCGGAAATTAACCAAAAAATTGGCATAGAATTCGAATATATAGTTAATACGAAAGTTAGTAGCTATTTGATCCCAAGCATTCACCTTTACACTTTAAAAGAGGAATGTGTGTTTGTAAACTCTAAACCTGAATCAGAAGAATTAAAAGAAGAAGGAAAGCACAAGGCTATAGTTTGGCTCCCCGAAAACCTTCTTAATCAGAATATATACTCTGTAAGATTCAGTCTGGCTAGCATGAATCCTTATAAAATCTATATTGATGCGCCAGATATTATTTCCTTTGAAACAATAGAAGATATTAAATTGAGAACTAACGAATACAAACAAAGTATTCCAGGAGTTATAAGACCAATTCTACACTGGGAAAGTTCTTTAATTAAATAACGATAAATGAAAGTAGTTATATTTGCAGGTGGAATAGGAACAAGAATTTCTGAAGAGTCTGCACTCAAACCTAAGCCAATGATCGAAATAGGTGGTAAGCCTATTATCTGGCATATTCTTAAATTGTATGAATTTCATGGATTCCATGAATTTATTATTTGTCTTGGATACAAAGGCTATCAAATCAAAGAATATTTTCTGAATTACTTTATTCATAATGCAAATCTCACAATCGATCTAAAAAATAATACCCATGAGATTCATCAAAGCTCGTCAGAATCATTTAAGATCACGTTAGTGGACACAGGACTTGAAACCAAGACAGCGGGAAGACTTCAAAGAATTAAGGATTTCATAGGAAATGAAACTTTTATGCTGACTTATGGTGATGGGGTATCAAATATTAACCTGCAAGATCTACTTGCCTTCCACAAGTCTCATGGAAAGTATGCTACTGTCACATCCATTCAGCCCGGAGGTAAATTCGGATCGTTGGATATTCTGCATGACAATACGGTTTCAAGATTTTTTGAAAAACCCAAAGGTGATGGTTACTGGATTAACGCCGGTTTCTTTGTTCTTGAACCACAAATTTTCAATTACATAAAAGCTGATGGCGATCATATGATGTGGGAAGATTACCCCCTTGAGAATCTCGCAATCGACAATCAACTGGTTGCATTTAAACATTCTGGATTCTGGAAGTGCATGGATGCGCTCAGAGATAAAATTGAACTGGAAGAACTCTGGAAAACCAATAAGGCAGAATGGGCAGTCTGGAAATAACAAAACTATTCAAAGAAAACTATAAAGGGAAATCTGTTCTTATAACCGGGAACACAGGTTTCAAGGGTTCCTGGCTTGCTTTCTGGCTTACTCAATTGGGTGCAAAAGTAACGGGCTATTCTTCCGAAGAATTCGCCCATCCTTTTCATTATAATTTATTAACACCAAAGACACCAACCATTTACGGAAATATTCTAAATAAGGAATTGCTTCTAAAGTCCGTCCAAAAAATTCAACCGGATATTATCTTTCACCTGGCCGCCCAATCGCTCGTCAGAGCCTCCTACATAACTCCTTCTCTCACCTATGAGACCAATGTTATAGGTACCCTTCACGTGCTTGAAGCCGCTTCTGCATGTGAAAGTGTAAAGGCATTTATTAATGTAACAAGCGATAAGGTATATGAAAATTTTGAATGGGAGCGCGGTTATCACGAAAAAGATATTTTAGGCGGTTATGATATGTACAGTTCTTCTAAGGCGTGTTCGGAAATTTTAACGTCTTCTTTCAAACGTTCTTTTTTAAAAGACAAAATCGCCATCGCTTCCGTTCGTGCAGGTAACGTAATAGGCGGCGGTGACATGGCAGCAGATCGGCTCATCCCCGATGTAATCAGAGCGGCTTCCAATAATACAAGCACTAACATAAGGAACATTAAGTCCATACGCCCCTGGCAGCATGTCCTTGAACCATTGTCAGGCTACCTCCTGGTCGGACAAAAATTAATTGAAGGCAGAGTAGACCTAGCCACAGCATGGAACTTTGGTCCGGATGATGATCAATGCCTTGAAGTAGGCACAATTCTGGATATGATGAGATCGGCATGGCCACGGATTTCTTATATTTCGAAATCCGTGGAAACAACCATGCACGAAGCCGGGATTCTTAAGTTAGACTGCTCCAAAGCAAAAAAAGAACTCAAGTGGCTTCCTGTATGGAACAACCAGAAAACCATCGAGAAAACAGTCAACTGGTATCGCGAATATTACGAAGAAGGGGCAATAAATACCGCTTCGGATCTTAACACCTTTATTGCAGATGCTAAAGCCAAAAAACTCTGCTGGACTATTGAATAAAATGAAATTTACTGAGACAAAAATAAAAGGAGCTTATATTATTGAGCTGGAAAAAAGAACCGATGAGCGCGGCTTTTTTACAAGAAGCTTTTGCGCGGATGAATTCAGAAAACACGGTTTGAAAGATAAAATGATGCAAAGCAATCTTTCTTTCTCAAAATCCAGATTTACATTGCGGGGTATGCATTTTCAGATCAATGGCTCGGAAGAAGTCAAACTTGTAAGATGCTCCAAAGGAGAGATAATGGATGTCATCATTGACCTCCGTCCCGGATCCCCTACCTATCTTCAGCATATCTCCTTTATATTGTCAGATGAGAATAGTAAAATGTTGTATGTACCTGAATTTTTTGCACATGGCTTTATCACGCTGGTGGAAAATTCAGAAGTTTTTTATCAGGTTTCTAATTTATATTCACCTGGAAATGAAAGAGGTATCCGGTGGAATGATCCGTTATTTAATATCAAGTGGCCTTCCACCAATCCGATATTATCTGAGAAAGATAGTCATCATCCAGACTTTAAAGCTTAATCATGAATATATTAATCAGCGGAGGATCGGGATATATTGGCAGTAAATTAATCAAGGAATTTATTAAAGATAATATCTTTCCCGATATAATATCCAGAAAAGACTTATCGTATAGTCAATATCCTCAGATAAAAATCTATCAGGCTGACATTACATCACCTCTTACCTTCGTACCGGAAAAACAGTATGATATATTCATTCATCTGGCTGCCGCCAACGATATTGATTCGTCCAACCATCAGACTGCGCTCCTAAGCACAACGCTTGGGACACGGCATTGTCTGGATTTTTGCGCGAAATATTCTATTAGAAAATTCCTCTATTTTTCGACGTTCCAGGTATATGGTAAAGTAGAAGGAATCATGAATGAACAGACATCTTGTTTACCCAGCAATGAATATGGCATTACCCATTTCTTTGCCGAAGAATATGTGAAACTTTATAACAAAAGCCATAGGATCAATTACCTGATTGTTCGCCCTACTAATATATATGGTAGTCCGGTTTCCAGAAATATAGACCGGTGGTCGCTGGTTCCAAACTGCTTCTGCAAGGAAGCTTATGAAAAACAAAGCATCACACTGGAATCATCGGGCAGGCAGTGCCGGGATTTCATCAGTCTGCAGGACCTTGTGGAGGTAACCAAAACTTTATGCAACCGCTTTCCTGAATTTCAGAATACGATCATGAATATATCTTCAGGAAACAAATTTACCATCCTGGAAATCGCTGAGGCAGTAAAGCAGCAATACGAAAAGCAGTTCAGCGAAAAATGTGAGTTAATCATTAAGTCGAAGGAGCCTTGTGAATCCAATAAGTTTGACATAGACAGTACATATATAAACAATCTGAAACACAGTTTTCGTGAAAAAGATTACTTATATACAGAAGTAAATAATATCTTTAACCTAATTAGAACTTAATTTATAATAATCAATGAACCCAATTCAACAATTTGAGCAGGAAAGACAATCGGCCATGACCGAAATGAACAATGATGAAGAGCTGAAAAAAAAATCTTTGGACTGGATGCTCCATGCCGATAAATACAAATACACCTATAATTTCACATGGATGGGAAGGCCGATCATCAAATTTCCCAATGACATTATCGCTTTACAAGAAATTATATGGAATGTAAAACCTGACGTAATCGTGGAAACAGGGATAGCACATG
>DATMOV010000370.1:0-7882 GCA_035568055.1 Cytophagaceae bacterium | reverse complement strand
CGCAACGAAAATAGTATTTTAATATTATGATATATACTGATTTTGAGAGAGAAAGGTTTAAGAAGAGGTTAGATTTTAGAGATTAGACATTAGAACTCAGCGATTAATTATTCAAAATTATATTCTTTTAAGTATCTCATGGGCATTTTTATTTATTCGTGAGGAAATTTTTCAAACGCTTGGACAAAGCTTCCCTCCAAAAACAAAAGAAAATGGCTCTCTCCTAGCCAATAGTTCATGACTAAATCCACTGCACCCGGCACCCTTTCTCCTCACCCCGCCCATCCCTCTCTATCTAAACTTCTATATTGAATTGCTTCAGCCAGGTGTTCGATTTTAATTTCTTTACTATCCGCTAAATCGGCAATAGTTCTGGAAACTTTTAATATTCTGTCGTAAGCTCTGGCGGATAGCCCAAGCTTTTCCATGGCGGTTTTAAGTAAATTCCTGCCCGCGTCGCTTATTATACAAATTTCTTTCACCATTTGGGGAGGCATCATGGCATTGGAATAAATATTCATGCCATCTGTTTTTAAAGATTCAAACCGCAGTGATTGAATTTCTCTTGCTTTTACCACCCTTTCTCTTATCTCCGTGCTGCTTTCCGTTCTGCGGTTGGCTGTCATCATATCAAAAGTAACGGGCGTTACTTCCACATGCAGGTCTATCCGGTCGAGCAGGGGGCCGCTTACTTTGTTGAGATATCGCTGAACAATGCCGGGGCCGCACACACATTCTTTCTCGGGGTGGTTGTAATAACCGCAAGGGCAGGGGTTCATACTTGCGATCAGCATAAAATTGCAAGGAAACTCTACCGAGATTTTCGCCCGTGCAATAGTTACTCTTCGCTCTTCCAAAGGCTGCCTCATTACTTCAAGCACAGTTCTTTTAAATTCAGGAAGCTCATCTAAAAATAAAACACCATTATGAGCCAGGGAAATTTCTCCAGGTTGAGGAATTCCTCCTCCGCCAACCAGCGCCACGTCACTGATGGTATGATGGGGAGCTCTGTAAGGCCTCGCAGAAACCAGCGAACCTGCCCCGGCTAATTTGCCTGCCACAGAATGTATTTTAGTTGTCTCCAGCGCCTCATGAAGCGTTAATGGCGGAAGAATGGATGGGAGCCTTTTGGCGAGCATCGTTTTTCCCGCTCCGGGCGGACCTATCATGATCACATTATGTCCGCCCGCCGCGGCAATCTCCAAAGCTCTTTTTATATTTTCCTGTCCCTGCACATTGGCAAAATCAGAGTCGTAAGAGTTGGTGGTATTATTGAACATTTCTCTGGTATCAATGATCAGAGGTTCTATCTTAATTTCTCCGGAACAGAAGCCGATGGCTTCTTCCAGGCTGCCCACACCAATAATATCAAGGTTATTTACGATGGCAGCTTCTCTTTCATTTTCCTTCGGCAGGATAAAACCTTTAAAGCCCTGTTTCCTGGCTTCAATAGCGATGGGCAGCACTCCTTTAATCGGCCTTACTTTGCCGTCAAGCGCGAGTTCGCCCATGATGATATACTTGTCTATATTTTCCGCTGTAAGCTGACTGGTGGCGCAAAGTATGCCCAAAGCGATAGGAAGATCATAAGCAGATCCTTCTTTCCTGATATCAGCGGGAGCAAGATTCACTACAGTTCTTTGCCTGGGTGCTTTATATCCCAGATGTTTGATGGCGGTTTCCACCCGTTGCTGACTTTCCTTTACAGCGCTGTCAGGCAGGCCCACCATGTAGAAATGCAATCCTTGTCCTACATTAACCTCTATAGTAATGGTATAGGCATTCACACCGTATACGGCGCTGCCAAAAGTTTTAGCGACCATTACTTCAGGAATTTTTCTATGAGAAAAATAAGGATGTGGATGATCTTGATATGCACTTCCTGCACCCGGTCTGCATAACCGTTGTGGGAGACATTGATATTGATGTCTGAAAGAGCGACAAGCTTACCGCCATTTTTCCCCGTGAGGCTGATTACTTTGATGTCTTTTGCTTTCGCGACTTCTGCGGCTTTCAATACATTTTCTGAATTGCCGCTGGTACTTATGGCCAGCAGCACATCATTTTTGCTGCCTACCGCCTGGAGGTATCTTGAGAAAACATGGGCATAGCCAAAGTCATTGGCTGTACAGGTGATATGGCCGGTTTCTGAAATAGCGATGGCGGGAATAGGCTCGCGGTTTTCACGGTATCTGCCGGTAAGCTCTTCTGCGAAGTGCATGGCATCGCAGGCTGAACCTCCATTGCCGCATGAAAGAACTTTGCCTCCGCCTTTTATTGAATTGGCAATAAGGCGGGCGGCTTTTTCAATGGCTTCTATATTTTTTTGATCAGCCATAAACTTTTCGAGTACCGCCGAGGCCTCTTTCAGTTCATTGATGATGTCATTCTTATTTTCCATAGCTTGAAAATGATAAGCTGCAAATTTAATGAAATTGAAATCATATAAGCTAATCGTGGTAATTCAAATGTTGTTTATTAAGGAGATTATTCATCCGATGACACTCGTGACTTTGAAATAACAGCAAACTGGCGCAAGGTTAGAGGAGCGCAATTTTTGCCAACTCACTCGTCGTCCTTTCATTGTATCTTATTTTCCTTTTGATTTATATATTTCCCAATTATGATACCAGTAACAAATACTGTATAAAAATGCCCCATAAATCCCATAAGCATCACCGCCTTTCTTGCAAGTAATGTTATTGGAAGAATGTCTCCTAATCCAAGCGTAAGCATGTTGGTTACACTGAAATAAAGTAAATTGTTTAACTTCCTTTCATCTTCACCTAATCCTGAAAAAGACCCCGGAGTGTATGTCTCGATAATATCAAATAAAAACCATCCAATAAAGGAAAGCATTATAAATCCACATAGTACAGCAGAAATTATTTCCGAGGAAACTCTGTCTACGACTAATATTCTTCTAAATACCTCTAAAGTAATTGTTGCAAAATATATAATAAATGCTACACCTATCAGATTGTGAGCGTTAATAATATCACTTTGAGTATTAAAAGATTTAAAGTAAAATGTTTGCGAATATATACTTAGAGCAATTATAAATATTAGTAATCCTGCTATCAGGTACAATAAAAATTTGCGATTATTAAATATCATCGCTCCGACAATCATAGTTTGTAGCAGAAGAAACAGATAGATATAAGTTGGGCGCATGCCGAAAATGAATAATAGTAAACTCAACAAAAGAATCTCATACTTTCTTTTTTCGACATAGTTTCTGATTTTTGTCAGCATAGCGTTATTTTATTTCTATTTTGTGGTGCCGGGTATTCTTCCGACGTGGTTGTGCCTTTTCGGCCAACCACCCACAATTATTTAAATTCAATATTATTGATCTTCTATTTCAGCCGGAAACAAAATAATTTATCACTTGGAATTTTTAGGCCGTGACATCTATAGCCCGCCCGCCTGATAAAATGGTCCAGGAAATAAGCCAGCACTATTTTGTTTTGAACCAGAGCTTGCCGCAGAACATTTAATCCCTGAAGAGTTAATACTGTTTCATCTGCTTATCAATATTCAATGCCCAGGCATGAATGCCTCCATCCAGGTTGTATAAATTTTTGTAGCCGAACTCTTCTGAAAGAAACTTAACAACCATCGCGCTGCGCATTCCATGATGACAGTATACAATTACAGGTTTATCTTCAGGGATTGCTTCAATATGCAAAGATATTGTCTTCATCGGGATCAGTCTTCCTCCAATGCTGCATATCTCTCTTTCAAACTCTTCCCGCACGTCCAGCAATTCCAGATTCTCTTTTTGATCCAACTTCTCTTTAAGCTCGAATACTGTCATCTCTTTATAGCCCGGCTTAAATTCATTTTCTGCCACTTCACATACTTCTTCATATTGCCCGAGTTCTTTGATGGCAAAGTTTTTTTCATCAGGAGAAAATTTAAGAATATTTGTCTGCATGGTTAAAGCATCCAGTGTTAGAAGTTTTCCTGACAAAGGCTCGCCAATCCCGGTAATCACTTTGATAGTTTCATTAGCTTGCATAGCTCCGATCATGCCTGGCAAAACGCCCAGTACACCTATCTCAGAACAGGAAGGTACATCTTTCGGGTCTGGTGCTTCCGGGTAAAGACAGCGATAGGTTGGGCCTTTAATGCCATCTTTGTTTTTATAATTAAATACAGAAACTTGTCCTTCAAATTTGAAAATAGCTCCGGATACAAATGGTTTTTTCATGATTACACAAGAATCATTTACCAGATAGCGGGTAGCAAAGTTGTCGCTGCCATCAACGATCAGATCATAAGATCCAATAATTTCAAGGGAGTTATCTTTTGATAATTCTAAATTATAAGTTTTAAATATTAAATGAGGATTTTGCAGCGCTAATTTTTTAGCGGCGGTTTCGGCTTTGGATTTTCCAATATCTTCTGTGTTGTATAAAACTTGTCTTTGGAGGTTGCTCTCATCTACCACATCAAAATCAAGAATGCCAATGGTACCGACTCCCGCAGCAGTGAGGTATTGCAGCACAGGACAACCTAATCCACCAGCCCCGATAACTAACACTCGTGAAGATTTTAATTTCTCCTGCGCCTCTTTTCCAAATCCGGGAAGGATGAGGTGGCGGTTGTAGCGAATGAGTTCGTCTTTGCTTAACATAAATTTAGTTGGCAGTTAACAGTTAACAAAGAACTTTCAATTTAACAATGCCTGTACCTTTTAATTCTTTTTCCAAACCGTCAATTGTAAATTCTTTTTCTATTTTTTTATTTTGTCAATTGCCAATTGTCAACTCACATCCACTACCTTTCCATCTGATCAATTACTTTTTGCCTTATAGCCATTCTGTGATCCAGCGTGGCGAGGTATTTAGAAGTGGTGTTTTCGTACATCGAACCTTTTACAAATAAACTTCTGGCTTTATTTGCCCATTCAAGTGCACTGTCGAGATTATCATCCATTTCAAAAGCTAATGCAATGTTATAGGCAGCAATTCCTTTCATGCGATTGTTTGGAGCACTTTCATAAAGGCTCTTCCAGGTATTTCTTGCATCTTTCCAATTCTTTTGGATTACACATTGATGTCCATGAGCAAGCTCTTTGCCAGGTGTAGCGTAATAACAGCGTTTTACTATCGTCCACATAGGAGCGATCCTGTGCGCATATACATCACCGCTTACGCTTGCAATTTGTGCGATTACATTTTTCTTGTTCGGGAGCAAATACAAGGCGCTGCTTGACGTGCTTGCAGTGCGGCTATATGAAAAGTGATTGTCGTACCGGTATTCATCCAGGATGCTGCCGTCAGAGCCATGGTAAAGTCTGTATCCAATAGAATAAAAAACCTGAAGCGTTGCCGTATAATAATATTCAGTGCGGTAATTGGTCCTGTAATAAGTTACGCCATTCAACACATAAGGAGTTTGGTAAGAAACCTGTCTGGATTGCATTTGTGTGTTAGTGGAAGCATTAGTATGGAAGCCATCAAGCACAATGATAGCCTGGGTTTTGTAAGCCCTGCAGAGCTCAATCGCTGAGGTGGCAGGAAGGGGTGGAGCAAAGAAATCATTTCCGGTTCTAAATAATTCCTGCGTGATGTCAAGGTCTTTAAACCTCGGACTTTTACCCAATACATGAAAAAGAGAGCTTACACAGGAATCAGAGGCTTCTTTATTAAAAGAGTGCTCATCTCCGAAAGGATAATTGTAAGAGGAGTTGCTTGTGTTATAATTATTGGTAAGAAAGCGATTGATCACTGCGATCGTATCGATGTCTTTAGGGAGCGTGATGGCTGCGGGCTCGATCATCTGGATTTTTGCTGCGGACATACAGCCGCATAAGAGCTGGCAAAATATTAGAAGCTTTAGGTAAGTATTAGATTTCATATCATGCTTAAATAATTTACTATTAGGTCTAATATTAAGATACTAAACTTTGGCTAAAATAAAAATACATCAGCTATAAACCTTATCCCAATCTTTCCATACTGCCTCATAACCCTGCGATTTTATCATGGCTGAAATTTCCTGTGGTGTTCTTTCATCGCTGATCTCAAATTGTTCAAGGGCGTTGAGTCCTGATGCATATCCGCCGGGATCAGTTTTAGAACCTGCACTGATGGAGGTGATTCCCAGTTTGATGATGTTATTTCTGAATTTTTCGTTTTCACGGGTTGACATTGACAATTCCACATCTTCATTAAAAATTCTATATGCGCAGATCAGCTGCACTAACTCGCGGTCAGACATATTTGCTTTTGGTTCAATATTTCCTACATGAGGACGAAGTCTTGGAAATGAAACGGAGTATTTTGTCTGCCAATAAGTTTTTTCAAGATAGTCCAGATGCAGAGCATTGAAAAAAGAATCTGTTCGCCAGTCTTCCAGTCCAATAAGTACGCCCAAACCGATTTTGTGAACGCCTGATTTACCAAGTCTGTCAGGTGTTTCAAGCCTATATTCAAAATTTGATTTTTTTCCTTTAGGGTGGTGAAATTTATAATTCTCTTCGTGATAAGTTTCCTGATATACTAGCACAGTATTTACTCCGGCTTCAATCAGTCTTTCATATTCTTCCTGATCCAGAGGCTGTACTTCCATGGAGATATGTGAAAAATGCGGACGAAGGATCTTCAATGCATTGATAAAATAATCCATGCCCACGGTTTTATTAGCTTCGCCGGAGACTATCAATATATGATCATAACTATAAGATTTGACCACTTTTATTTCATCCAGAATTTGTTTGTCTGTAAGCGTAGTTCGCCTAATCGCATTGTCAAGGCTGAAGCCGCAGTAAGTACAAATATTCTGACATTCATTGGAAAGATACATCGGCACGAACATCTGGATAGTTTTGCCAAATCTTTTTTGAGTAAGCTGATTGCTCAGCATAGCCATTTTTTCAAGAAAGGGTGCTGCCGCTGGGGAAATTAATGCCTTGAAATCTTCGAGACCTCGTTTTGATTTTCCTAATGCTTCGAGTACCTCGCTTTGGGTTTTGGAATAAATACTTTCCTTCACTTCATTCCAGCTGTATTGATTATACAGATTGATGAAGTTATCAGATGGTATACCAGAGAAATTAGTCATTCAAAATTTAGAATTTAAAATTAGTCGAGAAATGCCGTCAGCGGGCTACTCGCTTTTGCAAACCTACCCTTTGCGGCCAGCTTTGCTTCGAAGGCCATTCTGCCTGCTTCCACTGCCAGCTTAAAGGCTTTGCCCATCATCACAGGATCCAGAGAAACAGCAATTGCTGTATTCACAAGCACTGCATCCGCGCCCATCTCAAGCGCTTCTGCCGCATGTGAAGGAGCGCCAATGCCAGCATCTACGATCACAGGTACTTTGCTTTGTTCAATAATAATTTCCAGCATGGCTTTAGTTTGCAATCCATTGTTGCTGCCTATTGTTGAGCCCAAAGGCATCACCGCAGCAGCGCCAACTTCTTCAAGTCTTTTGCAAAGGACAGGATCAGCGTTGATGTATGGAAGAATGATGAAACCTAGTTTTACTAATTCCTCAGCCGCCTTTAATGTTTCGATGGGGTCAGGAAGAAGGTATTTTGGGTCGGGATGAATCTCCAGCTTGAGCCAGTTTGTTTCCAAAGCTTCCCTTGCCAGCTGAGCCGCGAAGATGGCTTCTTTGGCTGTTCGTACTCCGGAGGTATTTGGAAGTAAATTAATGTCAGGATGATTCAAATGCCTGATAATGTCGTCGTCTTTATCATTAATATCTACTCTTTTCAAGGCTATAGTTATAAGCTCTGAGCCTGAAGCCAGCAGAGCTTCGCGCATCAGTGCGCTTGAGCTAAACTTTCCGGTGCCGGTGAAAAGCCTTGAGCTAAATTCCTTACCTGCTATTATTAATGGTTCCATAATCTTGAGTGATAATACTT
>DATMOV010000369.1:0-8874 GCA_035568055.1 Cytophagaceae bacterium | reverse complement strand
TACGATTAACGGTAGTCTGCACCACGCTGAGGTTGATGGTTCCAAGCGGGATTGAACCCCAGATGCTAATGATCATTCCCAGAAAAAAATGCCATAGGTACTCAGCCATTGTTTAATAAGACCTTTTGGTATTCTTTCACTTCTTTGTATTTTTTTCTGGCCTCGCTAAAGCTCATGTATGGTATGCCGTGTTTATGATTCTGTTTACTTACCTCATACAGCATTCTCCAATGAGAGAACAAAGCTTTGTAGGCAAGCAGGAGGGAAGAATGAGGATGATAGATGTGTGCCGGCTCTGCGCCAGCGCCATTGAGCTCCATGATCTTAATATTTTTTCCCAGCTTAAGATCCTCAATGCTGGTACATTTCAGGTCATACCTTCCATAATAGAAACCGGGAATTTGTTTGCTGATGGAGTCGAAGACTTCATTGAGGTGCTGGTCAATCAGATCGTTTCCATTCAGAAAGGTGGTGCCGCGCGCATGGTTGCCGATTGGTTCCAGGTCAACCACCTCGCCTGTGGCGGGAATATGTTCAGCAAGCCCGCCAAGCTTAGGACCAAGACGGGCCAATTGAAATGCAGCGCGCGGATAATTTTTCATTAGTTCCAGAATAGTAGACTGGCCATCGCCAATGACCTTCAGAAAATCCTTGATCACAATGGAGGTAACTTTACCTGTCGTTTCGTCGGGGTATCTTACATAAAATATTCCCAGTTCCAAAGGGTAGCCAATAAATTCCTGTACAATAAAATCTACCCTGATAAGACGAAGATAACTTTCCATCTCCTGCGCATTTTTAATTTTCTCAACCATCCGGCCTCTTTCGCCTACATCCGGTTTGGCGATGAGCGGATAGGAGATATTGAAAGAAATTAATTTCCGGTTAAGTGCCGTGATATCTTCCCCCGCCTTTACAAAGAATGTTTTAGGGAGATAAGCTTCGGGGATCTGCTCAAGTATCCTGATCTTGGATTCACCCATCATACCACCTGTTTCAATCGAAGGATTGGAGGCGCTGAAAAAGAAAAATGAACGTGCCTTTATTGAAAGCCATAACCAGTATAATAATATAGGAAAATAGAAAAGTGTGAAAGGCCAGAACTCCCATTGAAGAATTTTGGTGAAGAAGGTTGATCGCTTAATCGTATTTCTCATCAGGTGATCAAAGATAATTAATTATCTCCGGAGAGATTATTGATAGATGGGATTTCCCGCTATAAACTTTCTAATGGTCTCAGGGTTCATATATTTTTCCTGATCAGATGGAGTCCTGCTTTTCTCTTTCATCTTCAAATAATACTGAATGCCTCTATAAGATTTAATGTTCAGGGTTTTTCTTATAAATTCACTCCAGTCGAGCAGCTGCCAACCCAGGCCATGCGCTATAGCAATACCATCTGTCATATATTCAAATCTGTCGGTTCGTGTTTTAGAAATATTTACCAGCGCGATGCTGAGCATGCCCAGGCGGCTTTTTTTCACAAAATAAGAAATATGAGCCAGCTCGTGCCCAAGAATTCCGACCTGGGCATTGAATGGAAGCTTGTCAAAAGTAATCGGGCTCATGCCTTGCTTGTATTGTGTGCAGATAGCAACCACGTAGGTCCTCTTTCCCGCACTTCTGAATACGGAGCTTCCAGGTGTTGGAAAAGCCTTGAGTGTACTTTTCATTTTCATTTCTCGGAATTCAATATGAATTTCTTTGAGCTCAGGATAAAAAGAAAGTGCCAGCAAGGCCTGCTTTTCATAAGCAGCAGGGATCATTTTTTTGCTGCCGAATTCTTTCTGTAATGTCGAAACTTTAAGAGCATCAAGATCTGGTGCTTTAAATTCTTTTGTAACCAGCTGCGCATGGCAGGCGACGGAGAAAAGAATCATGAGGGTAAAGAGTACAGCCTTCATACTTTCTCTTTAAAAGAAGTGCGATAGATTTTTTTTATACTAAGATCTTCATAGATCATGGAAACCCGATCAGCTTCTTTAAAGACAGTTGTTATGCTCACTGTCAGCATTGCATTATCGCGGTTTATGAGAATGGCGTTATTATCTCCTTCTCCTCCTAAATGATGGAAGCTTCTGATGCTGTCAACATTAAATTCTTTCTGCTCCTTGATCCAGTTTTTAAACCATTGTTTTCTTTTCTCAATGACTTCGGGCGCATATAGTGTTATTGATGACCAGATATGAGGCAGGTCTGGGTCGAAGTTTTTAATATGGGAATGTTTTCCATCCCATCTTATTTCCTGCAAGTTCATGTTGTTAATGCCAACGATGGTAAATGGTTCAATACCGTTAAGGTCGTATTCTTTGCCAAAGGAGTCAAGGGTATTAAATTGAAGAGCATCGACGGCTACAAGGCCACGGCTTTTTCTATAAGGTGGTTCAGAAATGTGTTTTTCAAAAGCGCCGTTAAGCAGGCAGATAGTTTGCCCATGTTCAGAAACTGCCATCCATGTTCCGCCACCTTGCGGATCTTTCGGAAACATGATCATTTGGTCACTTGATTTATGAATAGAGGGTGGTTCGGCAGTTTTTCTCAGAAATTTTTCATCTCTGCTTGAAGTAAGAATAAAAGAATCATTCGCCTTAGGCAGATAAGTTACTGTGCACATTATTCTGCTGCTGGTATTTTAGAGTAGAAGAAGCTATTCCGAAGCTGGGCGGCAATTGTATATAGGAACAAGCAGCCCTGATCCCTATTTTTATAATAGCCATATGATGCACTACGTGCTCGATATTATAGACAAGTTCTCTGCCCAGGTTGGTTTTAATATTTTCCGCAGGTGCGCTGTTCAGATCGAAGCTGACGGTAAGTATAATTTCTTTATCAGTATCACATTGGAGCAATGCTTCTGAAATGAAATGTAATTTTGATAAGGAGATAAATTTATTTTCTTCAATTTCTTTATCTCTTTCCCGCAGGTCATAATTGACAATGCCACTATGAGCTCCTTTTATCAGGCAGTCATAGAACTCTATAATATGTCGTATATGCTGGCCAATGGTGGCATCTGAAAGCACGGAAACAGGTTTAGCATAATCTTCCGGATCTATTCTTTTGATCACCTCAGCTAATTCCGAGAGAAGATTTTGTGTTGCTCCGGTCAGGTTCATTGTATAGAATTTATTTTTGTTCTGAAAGGAAGAATTTATTGATGTAAAGGACCTCTTTTCTTCTCATCCATAATATGCCAAGACAGCAGATAAAAGCGATCAGGGCATAAGCAAATAATTGGTCATGGTCTCCTTTTACCTGGATTCCGAGAATGGTAAGATGAAAGAATAATGCTCCTGTCATGATGCCTGCTCCAACAACTGCACCAAGCCAGGCCAATGACTGTATCATCAGGAGAATCGAAGCAATTAATTCAACAACTCCGGAGCCATATCTTCCCCATGGTTCCATCCCTACAATTGTAAATATATAAATCGATTCTTCGGCTCCGGAAAATTTAAAGAAAAGGGTCTGGAGCATAATAAGAGCGGCGATTGCCTGCATCACCCATGTCATGGCTTTTGTAATTTTAGAAAAGCGATATTCCACGATAATGAGAGTTCAGATTACCAGCTTCCGCTACATCCGCCACCACCTGTAGCACTTGGAGTTTTATTCCCGGCGAATTTGCCTTGTCCCTCTGTAAATTCTTTATAATCTGTTGGAGGAATGTTTACATTGGTCATCATTCCAAGTGTAGTTATTATTCCCATGTCTTTGCTTCCCAGGTGAGATTTTTTGATTGACCTGTACTGCATGATTGGAAGAAAGACAAACAGAAACAGGAACATAAAGAATATGATGATGAACAGCGTGCCGGCATGGTCAGCTTTGACGTCATCGGGTTTATATCTTCCGGACATAATATCCATAATTACGTCAGACGATTCATCCAGTCCTTTGTAATATCGTTGTTCACGGAAATTAGGTTTGATGTATTTTTCTTCCAGCCTGAATGCGAGATCATCAGTAATGTTTCCGGCCAGATCTTTAGAGCGGAATAAGCCGTATTTCCGGTCCTTCATATCTGTAAGCAAAAGTACAGAACGCGGGGTTTTTTCAAGTCTCCATTTTTTGGCGATGTTTTGCGCGAATTCATTGGCGTCATAGAACTCCAGCGCGCTTACGGTTACGATTTCAATATTGGAGCCGGTTGATACATTATATGCGTGCAATTTCCTGTCGAGCGATGCTTCCTCTGCATCTGTGAGAATATCAGCAAAGTCATTGACCAGTGGAGCTTTTCTTTCAGGGATAGATTGAGAGTACAGCTGAACAGAGAAAACCGATAAGCCTAACAGTATAATTAATCTCTTCATGTGTCTATAAATAATTTACCAGCTTCCGCCAGATCCGCCGCCGCCAAATCCGCCGCCGCCGAATCCACCAAAACCACTGTCACCACTGCTTCCACCACCACCACCTCCAAAGAATCCGCCGCCTGAATAACCACCGCTGGAATAAGTGCCGTAGCTGCTTCTTCCGAAAATGGCCTTGAACACAACATAGATAATGATGATGATCAGAATAATCCACACCATACTCGAATTCTTACCGCCACTTTTAATGTCATCCGCTTTATATTCGCCTGTTGCGAGTTTGATAATTATTGTTGTCGCATCATCAAAGCCTTTATAAAAATTGCCGGCTTTAAATTGCGGTTTCATATAATTCTCAATAATTCTTTTGCAAAGCGCGTCAGGAAGAACGCCTTCCATGCCATATCCTGTTTCTATTGACATCTTATGATCTGCAATGTCTACAAAAATCAGGATGCCATTATCTTTTCCTTTTGTCCCTATTCCCCATTTTTCGGCAAGCTTTTCAGCATAATCCCGTTCATCATAGTCACCCACGTTTTGCATGATCACAATAGAGATCTGGGTTGAGGTGCTATCATTATAAGCTTTTAATTTTGCCTCAAGGGCATCTTTTTCTTCCGGCCTTAAAATATTCGCAAAGTCATTTACGAGCCTTGGCGGATAAGGTTGATCCGGGAACTCATCTGCAAAAGCATTGCAAACGACAAACAGCAAAAAGAAAACTACTTTATTCAAAATTTTAATTGTTACTAAATGATATATCGTCTGAAAGCTCATTCACATCGCCTTTATTAAAAGGGAAATGTTTCTCAAGTTGTTTTCCTGCTTCGAGAATGCCTTCACTAAGGCCTTTTGCAAAATTTCCGTCCTTGAAATCATGCTCCATATTATTCTTGATCTTTACCCAGAAATCGGTACCAACGATTGCATTGATAGCAGAATCTCCAAGTATAGCAAATTTTTTATCTTCGACTGCCAGATAAAAAAGAACTCCGTTCCGAAGCTTGGTTTTATGCATTTTCAGCATAGCGAAAACTTCGGCGGCGCGATCCATTGTTTCTTTTTTACAACGGTTCTCTACATGTACCTGTATTTCGCCCGAAGTATTTTTCTCGGCTTCTTTGATCGCTTTGAGGATAATCTCCTCTTCCTTGCGGTTGAAAAAGTGTGTTGCCATATATCTTAGAATTTTACTTCAGGTGCTTTTTCTGAACCGGGAGCAGCTGTAAAGTATCCTTTAGGAGTAAATCCAAACCAGCCCGCGAAGATCACATTCGGGAATTGACGTATGTAAGTATTATAATTCTGTACGGCTTCATTGAATTTTCTTCTCTCTACAGCAATCCTGTTTTCTGTGCCTTCAAGGGTTGCCTGAAGTTCGAGAAAATTCTGATTTGCCTTTAGGTCGGGATAATTTTCATTGATAAATTTCATTCCGCCGGCCAGGACTGCGGTAAGATTATCCTGAGCCGCCTGATATTTCTGTACATTCTCAGGTGTAAGGTTGTTAGCGTCAATATTGATACTGGTGGCTTTAGCCCGCGCTTCAGTAATCTGTGTAAAAACCTTTTCTTCATGGGTTGCATATCCTTTCACGGTTGAAACGAGGTTTGGAATAAGGTCCGCTCTTCTTTGGTATACGTTTTCAACCTGTCCCCATGCCGCCGCGACACCTTCCTGACGTTCAACTCCTCCATTATATCCGCAGGAACTTAATGATGAAATAATAATTGTAAATGCAAGAATATTAAAAAAGACTCTTTTCATATTGTTTATTGGTTAGGCTTTGTACAAATATAATTTTTTAAACGAGAAATACTTCATTTTTCGTTCCAATTTTGGCCACTTATTCCATACTCTGAGCCTGGTTTAATTTAAAACCTAAAATTTAAAACGCAGAGCTTACTTTTCATACGCCCCAATATCAGGAGCGGCATCCCTGATTTTATTGTCAAGATCGTGTGTGATGCTTGTAATTTTACCCCCATTAATTAAAGGAGACCCTGTGCTGTTGGGGTGAAAATCCAATCTGGCAGGATTCTGAAATTTAGGATCAGTATTCAAATTATTGCTTCCGTTTACAGCGCTGGATTTTTTAATGAGGCAATTATCTGCGCGAATATCAAAGCCGCTGGTACCATTGTCGCCAAGGCCCAGCTCATCATTGCCCAGGTCTCCATAGATCACAGTGTTGATCAAACGTGAATAAAGCGTTCCGGATACAGTGGAAGAGAAATTGCTCAGCTGCACTGCCGGTGTTGAGCGGAAGAAAGTAAAGGAGTAATCTGCCAGTGTACAATGCGTGAAAAAATAATTTCCTCCGCCTGTTCCGGAAACTACGTTATCCGCACAATTGGTGATGAGACAGTTATATGCATAAAGGTCGGTACCAGTGGCATCGATACCTTTACCGCTCATATTTTTTATGATAGAATTAGAAATTACTAATTCTCCGATGGTGTCGGCATCGGCGGCTTCCTGCTTCATGGTAATTCCTGTAACCGCATTTTTAATATAGGCCCAGTCGATCGCATTGTTTTTACTGCCACTTTCAATAATAATTCCACCCCATTGCCCTGGTAAATCAGAATAGCTATTGGTCAGATTGTCACCATAGAACCTTACCAGGCTGTCGGGTAATCCTTGAACCAGCAGTGTTCCCTTTACATCAAGGAAGGAGTTTTTATGTGAAAAGACTTTTACGCCTTTGCCGATGGTAAGCGTACAGCCTGCAGGTACTGTCACTGTATTGTAAATCACATAAGGTTTGGCAGAATTCCAGGTGGAGTTGCATGGTAGTGTGACATTGTTCAGGAAGTTGGCATCTTGTCCGTAGGCAACCAGTTTCACCTGCTGGATATTTTCGTTGGTATTAAAGATTACCGAGTCCGCTACCAGGTATGGCAGATTCTGGCTTTGAGGATTTATCAGCACTTTTACAAGAACGAGAATACTGTCCTTTCCATTAATTTCAATATCGCTTTTGGAATAGGTCTGGTCGCCGTTAATGGTAATCGTATAGCTGGAAGTGGCCATGCCGCCCAACCGCACACTGCTTATTTTGACAGCGTTTTTATTGCGATTAAATACAAAGAAGGCTTGTGTAGTGCTTCCTATTGTAGAGAAGATCGTATCGAAAAGAATTGTATCCGCGGAAAATTCCAGCTCGGCACTATGGCTGGTAGTAATCTTTTCATCAGCTCTTTTGCAGGAGCAAAAAATCACGGGCACTGAAAAAAGAATAATGCAGATGATTTTTCCGGCCTTCAAATGGTCAATGGTTTAGTGAATTATTTCACACCTTCCTGTAGCTTGTGAGCATTCTCTGCAATACGAAGCTGTTCGATGAAGTTGTGGATCTTTCCAGCCATAACGGCAGGAAGGTTATATTCAGTATATCCAATCCTATGGTCTGTCACGCGACCCTGGGGGTAATTGTAAGTTCTGATTTTATCGGAGCGGTCGCCATTTCCCACCATGAGTTTCCGGGCGGCTCCTTGCTCTTCATTCTGCTTCTGTAATTCAAGGTCATATAATCTTGACCGTAGCACTTTTAAAGCCTTATCAAAATTCTTGATCTGCGATTTCTCATCCTGGCACTGTACCACAAGACCGGTTGGAATGTGCGTAAGGCGAATCGCCGAATAAGTCGTATTGACTGATTGTCCGCCTGGTCCGGAAGAGCAGAATGTATCTTTTCTGATATCATTCATATTGATCTGTATATCTACCTCTTCCACTTCAGGAAGCACCACTATCGTAGCTGCTGAAGTATGGATTCTTCCCTGAGTTTCAGTATCTGGCACACGCTGTACACGATGCACACCTGATTCAAATTTCATCTTGCCGTACACATCTTCTCCTATTACAGAGCAGATCATTTCTTTATATCCGCCTGAAGTTCCTTCGGTAAAGTCAATAATTTCCATTTTCCATCCCTGAAGCTCGAAAAAACGTTGGTACATTCTGAAAAGATCACCCGCGAATAAGGCAGCCTCATCACCCCCTGTGCCGCCCCTGATTTCCATAATAATATCTTTGCTGTCATCAGGATCTTTTGGAATAAGCATTTCCTTGATCACTGCTTCAAGTGCCTCTTTTTTAGGTACCAGCTCATCCAATTCTGTTTTAGCCATTTCCCTGAATTCAGGGTCTTTTTCGGTGGACAATACCTTTTTAGCAGAGTCTATGTTGCTAAGCAGATCTTGCAGATTTTTATATTCGGTAACAATTTTGTCAAGTTCCTTATATTCCTTTCCCAGCGCCGAATATTTTTTCATATCGGAAATGGCTTCAGGTTGCACTATGAGGTATGCTACCTCATCAAAACGTAGCTTAATGGCTTCTAATTTATCTAACATAATTTATAGAACAGAATTACAAAGATAATAAATCCCCGATAGATTTGATTGTTTCGTGATAAGCTCATTTTAAAACATGCTTTATAAAACAGAGTTATTTTTAACTTGCAGCCTTATTCCATAGCTTATGAAAAATATAATAGTTCTGTCAATAGCTGTTTTTCTTTTCTCATGTGATGAAAAGCCAGACACTA
>DATMOV010000368.1:0-2675 GCA_035568055.1 Cytophagaceae bacterium | reverse complement strand
CGCACCATCTTCAC
This sequence comes from Cytophagaceae bacterium, assembly GCA_035568055.1. Taxonomy (GTDB): domain Bacteria; phylum Bacteroidota; class Bacteroidia; order Cytophagales; family Cytophagaceae; genus DATMOV01. The sequence continues at coordinate 2,661 of DATMOV010000368.1, read as the reverse complement.
TGACATAAAGCCAAGGAGCAACACAACAAGAATAATCGCGCCCCATACAAACCATGTGCTTCTGAAGAATGGAAGATTCTCTGCGACCTTTTCTTTTTTTGCTTCAATATCTTTTACTTCACCGGCTGCCAGCTCAGGAAGCACGGCAGGAATTTTATCCTGAAAATGCCGGAGATCATAATTCGGAACCAACAATGAAGGACTGGAGAATTTTATAGTATAAATTTCTCCGGCGGTAAGGTTGGCGATGATATATGATTTCTTCTCTGAAGCTTTCATTCCGGAGATCTTTAAAGGAGCGTCATCCTCATTATAAATGACCAGTTGAAAATCTTTAGCGAATAATTTATCAGCCTCGAGCGAATTTTCGGTACGGCTGCTCAATGTTTTGGTATTGAAAAAAGAAAACACTTTTGAGCCGGGAACTTTATAAAAAATATCAGCATTGCGGTAATAGTCATTCTTTGAATCAGCGACAAAGAGTATTTTATTCATATAATAGGGCTTGTCAAAGCTGATATCCAAATAACTCTTCTGCTGCTTTGCGCTGTCGCGCTGCACAATTTTTGGAGAAGGAAGATCAATATAAGACTCGTGTTCCATCTGCTGCTGATAATAGCCTGCTGCAAGGACATTTAAAGGATTGCTCAACGAGTCGTCAATATCAATTTTATAATATTCGTAATCAGAAAGAGGAAAATCAATCATAAATTCTGACTCACTGCTCTTGCCTTCTGAATATGGAGGAGTGAAAAAATAATTTTGCCTGATAATATACCATGACTTATTATCATCGCTGCCGCTGAGTCGCATATTTTTGGAAACATCCGCGTTCCTGATCCTGACATTAATATTATCGATCTTCGATTTTTCCGGATTTCTGATGATGAGCTCCGAACCGCCTTTTTTCTTTTTGTAATCCTGGATCTTGTATTTATTGAATTTATTTTCGGTAACCACAACTGAAGATCGCTGGATCAGATAAGGGATTTCTTTGCCTTTTTGATCATAAATCCGGAGATCTCCATAATCAGAACGCAGCTGCGAACTGACCTGCGGGTTAAGAAGTATTTTGTAATACTGTTCTTTTTCCACAGCGGAAATCGATGCCTCCCTTCTGAATTCCTGTGCATGAGAAAATCGGGGGAATAAAATTACCGTACAGGCAAAAAATAAAATAATGCGATTCATATTAAACAGGTTTTTCTTTTTGGGACAACTCATCTTCCAGCAACAAAACTTTTAGTTTCTGATACATGAAGGAGATAATAAGCAGGATCAACCCAAGTGAAATAAATGCCGCTATCTTCCCTCCTTCAGAAACATCTTTAATGTCATACGTAAATAATTTCACCAGCGTAATAAAGAATACCACCAGTGAAGCCAGCCTCAGGTATTTTCTCTTGCTCTTCATACCTATGATCATCAGCACAAAAGAGAATACCCCCCACGCTATCGGCCATGCTATCTTTTGTGAAATATCGCGGAGTTGCCGGATGGAATCATAGTTCGCCATATAGTTTGTAGCATCGGCAGAGGCCTCATAACCCATTATGATGATGTTGTGATCGAGTTCAGAGCTGATCACAAATAATAAAATAAAAAGACTGAAGATGCTATTCACTTTTTTATTCAGCTGGGTTTTTACATAGTCCATGGTGAAATATTTCTGATTGATCCACAGCAGCGCCAGTAAAGCCAGGATGTTTACATAATGCTCCATAAAATAGACCAGGCCTTTCACTGAGTCCGTCAGATAGTCATTGCGGAGTTCGACTGTTTCCTTATGAATGCATAGCAGATAATAGGCAAAATTAATCAGGATCAGCACTGAAAGAAAAGCCTGGAACAGACGCAAATCTTTCCACCTTGCATAAACTGATAAAGCGATCAGGTATACGCTATAGAAGGTTGCCATTGCGATGACAGGATAATGATAGGGCAATTCATACTGATCCATCTGATGACCAAGTTCCAGATGAATAGCGGAAAATATTACTACGATGCCAACATACCTGAGAATGTTTCTAAGATCATCTGTCTTCATGATCACAAAAGTTTCAGCCTGGTCATTTTTCTTAAGCAAGAAACTATACAGTAGAATTGAGGTGATGGAAACTATGCCCGTTATAAATCCACGATTGATCAAAGGCATCATTTTTTTAGCCTGATATAGATAATCCATATAAATATTATTCCAGTCCATAATAAGGCTCACCCACATCAGCACCATTACGATCAGGGAACTTGTCCGCATAATTTTGATTCCGGATTTCTGCGACAGCCAAAGTAACAGGACAGCTTCTGCCGCCCAGAACAGGGTAATGTTATTCCCTTTGAGCTGGATCGGCGCGCTGAGACTGATGAATGTGAGTACCAGTCCTATCAAGAGGTACACCAGGTTCCTGTCGATCTTTTCTTTCTTGTAAAGTATAAATGCGAAGCCAAAAAAGAAAACGGAATTAAGCGCTGTAAATAAACCACTATATAATCCCTCGTTAAATTGTTTTACGATGGCAAGCCCGGCTGCAAAATAAAGAGCCGCATTGCTTAATATAAGACCAAAATCCAATGCTGTGAATTTATTTCCTCCACGCAGGTTGTTTATAATGTTCATAAGGAAAAACACCAGAAAGAAAGCTGTGGCGAATATGAGGGCGC
>DATMOV010000367.1:0-5406 GCA_035568055.1 Cytophagaceae bacterium | reverse complement strand
ATAATGTGGAAAAATATCCGGGAAAATGGGTCAGGATCTTAGTATCTTTGGTTACGGTTCCTTTGATCATATTCTTCTTCAAGCCCGATTGGCTTATTAACTTGATAAACAGATAAACTACTGATATATGAGTGATGCCATCAAACACGAATGCGGAATAGCGCTCATCAGGCTCCGAAAACCTTATTCGTACTATGTCGAGAAATATGGCACTCCCCTCTACGGCATCAACAAGTTATACATGCTTATGGAGAAGCAGCATAACAGAGGCCAGGATGGCGCAGGAGTAGCCACCATCAAAGTCAAAGTCCCCGAAGGCAAAAGATACATCAGCAGATACCGCTCAGTAGATTCCCAACCCATCTCAGTGATCTTTAATAAGATCAACAAAAAATTCAGAAAAGTAATTAAGGATAATAAAGATAAGGTCACCGATAGTGAATGGCTATTGGAAAATGTACCTTTTACAGGTGAAGTGCTCATGGGCCACCTGAGATATGGAACACATGGAAAGAACGATATAGAAAACTGCCATCCCTTCCTTAGGCAAAACAACTGGAGAAGCCGTAACCTGGTTATCGCCGGAAATTTTAATATGACCAATGTGGATGAGCTGTTTAATAAGCTTGTTGAACTAGGCCAGCATCCCAAAGAAAAGGTTGACACTGTAACAGTGCTTGAAAAAATTGGTCACTTCCTCGACGAAGAGAACCAATTAATTTTTGATAAATACAAAGACAAATACAGCAACCAGCAGATCTCTGAAATCATAGAACATGAACTTGACCTGCAGCGCGTGCTGATGAGAAGCTGCAAAGATTTTGATGGCGGCTATGCTATGGTGGGGATGACCGGTCACGGAGCATCCTTTGTAGCAAGAGATCCCGGAGGTATTCGTCCCGCTTATTATTATGCCGATGATGAGATCGTGGTGGTTGCATCAGAGAAGCCCGCTATCAAGACTGCATTCAATATAGAGTATGACCAGATCAGGGAAGTTGAACCTGGCCACGCACTGATCATCAATCAGGATGGCAGCTTTAGCGAAATGCAATTCATTGACCAGATCGAGAAAAAGTCATGCAGCTTCGAGAGGATTTATTTTTCCAGAGGTTCAGATCCAGATATTTATAATGAAAGAAAGAACCTTGGTAAATTCCTGGTTCCTCAGATTCTTCATAGCATCGATAACGATCTTGAAAACACTGTTTTCTCTTTTATTCCCAATACAGCCGAAACAGCTTTCCTGGGAATGATGTCGGGGATCGAAGAATATCTGAGCGGATACAGAAAAGAAGTTATTGCGAAAGGCGCTGCTCAGAATGGTGCCCTGGATAAAGTTTTATCCTTCAGGCCACGCGTAGAGAAACTGGTGATCAAAGATGCTAAGCTGAGGTCATTTATTGTAGCCGATGAAGAAAGAGATAGTTTTGTGGCTAATCTTTATGATACAACTTACGAAGTAATTAATAAAGGTACAGACAAGCTGGTGATCATCGATGACTCCATAGTGAGAGGAACTACTTTGGAAAAAAGTATTATCCGGATGCTCGATAAGCTTGGTCCGAAAAAAATCGTGATCGTTTCCTCTGCCCCACAAATCCGTTTCCCTGACTGTTATGGTATTGACATGTCGAAGATGAAAGAGTTTGTCGCTTTTCGCGCCGTGCTTGCTCTTTTGAAAGAACATAATAAGGAATATCTGCTTGATGAAGTGTACGAAAGATGTAAATCGACTACCAATCTTTTGAGCGGTAATGTGGAGAACCACGTGAAAGCATTGTATGAGCCATTTACATATGAGCAGGTTTCTCATAAGATCAGTCAGATTGTAACACCAAAGCATTGCAAAGCTGAAATAGAAGTAGTATTTCAAACCATCGATAACCTGCACAAGGCCTGCCCGAAGCATCTTGGCGACTGGTATTTCACCGGTAACTATCCAACCCCCGGTGGTAACAGAGTCGTGAATAAAGCATTTATGTTCTTTATGGAAGGTAAAGTGGTGAGAGCTTATTAGGCAATGGTGAATTGTGATTTTTGAATTGAAGCTCTAATCTCTAACAGGAACTTCTTGAAAATTAAAAAAAGGGCAGAACCTCTTCTACCCTTTTCAATCAACCTTAACCTACTATTTACTGAAAATTATTTAGCCGCTACAAGATTTACATCGAGGATGAAATTATTGTCAATGGCTTTATCTCCCAGGTTATCAAAGAAACTTCCTGAACCATATTTAATATCAAATTTCGTTCTGTCCACTGTAATTTGGGCACTTCCTTTTAATTGTTTGCCATCCGCTGTTATAGTAGCAGGGAATGTTACTTCATTTGTAATATTTTTGATGGTAAGATTGCCCGTCACATCATAAAGTCCGTTTCCTTTTGAGATGGATTTAGTCAACACGAATGTGGATTTAGGGTATTTTGCTGTGCTGAAAAAATCATCACTTTTGAGGTGCCCAACAAACTTTTCGTTGTAGCCTTTATCGGTCACATCGGTGTTTGTAATGGTATTCATATCCATATCAAATGTTCCTGCTGTGATCTTTTCATCCTTCAATGTTAAAGATCCGCTGCTGATTTTAACAAATCCTGTATGCGAGCCGGTAACTTTCTTACCAGTCCAGGCGATTTTACTCTGCTCCGCGTTTACTTTGTAAGTCGTTGTTCCATTAGTGAATGATAGGGCGGCAATAGCGAATATCGCTATGAGGCCTGTTGACAAAGTTTGTTTCATAATAATACGTTGTTGTTTTAAATTCCCTGCAAATATATGTACTTACAATCAATGTTTCAACACATAATTAAAAAATATTTTAGTTGCTTAATAAACAGCCATTTAAAAAAGTGAATAAATGTAATTTGAAAATAAAAGGGATTGAAAAATGGATTTGTTTTGTGAAAGGGAAAGTCAGTAAACCAACGGTGAAGTAATTTAATTCGTCCCTTAAATCCTTATTCTTATATTCTATTCTTCTTGATTAAAGTAGATGAATTACATTAATGTTGTTGGTAATTGTGCGTGAGGATCATCAAAAGTGGTGATGTTAACAGCCTCAACCCCCATAATCTCCGGCACAGCTTTTTTTATGGACTCTTCGACTCCGGCCTTGAGTGTCATGGCAGACATAGGGCATGTACCGCAGGCTCCGAGCAGTTCAAGCTTTACAACCATTTTATCCGTGATTTCCAGCACCTTTACATTGCCTCCATCGGCTTCCAGGTATGGGCGTATTCCGTCCAATGCTTTTTCTACTTTACTAAGAAGATCCGGGTTTGTAAGAGTCATATTCACGTTGATATTTTTTATCTTTGAATTTCTACTTTTTTTGTCGATTCAATATTGGCATTGCGTATCGCTACTTGTCGCGCCACTTCAGAAGCAAGGTCTTTGAAAGCGAGCGCGCTTGAATCATTGCCAAGTGCCGCAGGTTTACCCGCGTCTCCACTTTCCCTAATACTTTGCACCAAAGGAATTTGCCCAAGTAAGTTAACACCATTTTTTTCGGCAAGTTCTTTTCCGCCGCCTTCTCCAAAAATAAAGTATTTATGAGTTGGCAGCTCGGCAGGGGTAAAGTATGCCATATTCTCAACAACACCGAGTATAGGTACATTGATAGGAGGCTGCTTGAACATGCCTAAGCCTTTTTGCGCATCCGCAAGAGCAACTTTCTGAGGTGTCGTAACGATGATTACTCCAGTTACAGGAACCGTCTGTACTAAAGTAAGATGAATATCGCTGGTACCGGGAGGGAGGTCTATAAGCAGATAGTCGAGCTCGCCCCACTGGCAGTCACCGATAAATTGTTTTAATGCCGAACTGGCCATCGGGCCTCTCCAGACCACCGCATTATCGGCAGGTGTTAAAAATCCTATGGAGATCAACTTCACGCCATATTGCTTGATCGGAATGATCATATTCCTGCCATTTTCCTGGATAACGCGTGGGTGCTCATCTACTACATCAAACATCAATGGTATGGAAGGGCCGGATATGTCGGCATCAATAAGCCCAACGCTGGCTCCTGATGCGGCAAGGGCAATGGCGAGATTGGATGTTACGGTTGACTTGCCCACGCCTCCTTTGCCTGATGCCACGGCGATAATATTTTTTACATTGGTAAGAACAGGAGAATTATTTCTGGCGGATGTAACATTGGAGGTCATGAGTACCATTACTTCCGCATCCTGGCTTACGTGTTTTTTAATGGCATCTTCGCATCTTGACCTGATTAATTCTTTCAGCGGACAAGCCGGAGTAGTAAGGATGACGGTGAAGGTAATCTTATTTTCTTCGATAATTATATCTTTCACCATATTCAGGGTGATCAGATCTTGTTTCAGATCAGGCTCCTGAACAGTGCTTAATGCTTTTATAACGCTTTCTTTACTGAAACCCATTGGAAGTCAAAATGTATATGCAAATATAGGAAAGTTTTAAGTTATAAGTGGAAGAGGGCTTTAGTCATTCTGGTTGAAAGAAATTGGTGCTTGTGAAATCAGTAGTCACATTGTTTGAACCTTGATTCATGGAATTAAAGGATTTAATGGACTTATTCTACCACAACTTTTCCCTGCTGTTGAAAATTGGACTAGTCATTTTTTTTGTAATTGAAAGGGATAGCATCTGATAGGAAAATATGATATTTGTTGTTTTCCAAAAGAGAATATAATGCAACTGATATTTTTTTCAATCCTTTATTAATTGGAAATTATCTAATAAATCAATTTCCTGATTATTTAATTGGTAACAGTCCTATTCTCAATCCTCTTTTCATAACCTTCACCCTGAAAAATCCTGGTTATATAAATTCCCGGTGTATGAATTTGATTGGGATCCAGTTCTCCGGCTGGTACCAGTTCTTCCACTTCCGCAATAGTGATTTTTCCCGCTGCCGCCATCATGGGGTTGAAGTTGCGGGCTGTGCCTTTATAGATGAGGTTGCCTGCGGTGTCGCCTTTCCAGGCTTTAACAATGGAAAAATCTGAGCGTAACCATTTTTCCATCAGGTACATTTTGCCTTCAAATTCTCTCACTTCTTTTCCTTCAGCTATTTCTGTTCCATAGCCAGCGGGAGTGAAGAAGGCTGGTATGCCCGCACCACCTGCATGGATACGTTCTGCGAGGGTGCCTTGCGGAATCAGGTCAACTTCCAACTCGCCGCCAAGCAGTTGTCTTTCAAACTCTGCATTTTCTCCTACATAAGAGGAGATCATTTTTTTGATCTGCTTTGTTTTAAGCAGCAGGCCGAGTCCGAAGTCATCCACACCCGCGTTATTGGAAATGCAGGTAAGGCCTTTGATGCCTTTATGAAGAATAGCCTTAATGCAATTTTCGGGAATACCGCATAATCCAAACCCACCGAACATGAGCGTGGCGCAATCAGGAATGTCAGCAATGGCA
>DATMOV010000366.1:0-4108 GCA_035568055.1 Cytophagaceae bacterium | reverse complement strand
TGTGTATGCGGGAACATATCTACCGGCTGAACTTCCTTTACTTCATAGCCTGAATCAAGTATTGCCAGGTCGCGTGCCTGCGTTGCCGGATTACAACTTACATACACAATTTTTTCGGGTGAGATATGCAGTAACATACGGGTAACATCTTCATGCATGCCTGCACGGGGCGGATCAACAATAATCACATCAGGCCTGCCATTCTCATTTACAAAATCCTCTTTCAATACATCTTTCATATCGCCGGCATAGAATTCTGTATTGGTGATATTGTTGATTAGTGAATTGATCTTAGCATCTTCAATAGCCATTGGGATAAACTCCACACCAATTACTTTTGCCGCGTTACGTGCTATAAAATTTGCGATGGTTCCGGTTCCTGTGTACAGATCATACACCAGTTCATTTCCTTGCAGTGCGGCGAAGTCGCGTACAATTTTGTATAGCTCATAAGCCTGGCTTGAGTTGGTCTGAAAAAAAGATTTTGGCCCGACTTTAAAGCTAAGGCCTTCCATGCTTTCTATGATGTGGTCTTTACCTAAGTATAAAATGATATCCTGGTCAAAATAGGTTTCATTCTTTTTTGTATTAATGATGTACATGAGAGAAGTTATCTCCGGGAATTTATTTTTAAGATGCTCCATCAAAGCCATGATATTTTTTTCGTCATCGAAAAAAAACTGAACGATCACCATTACCTCTCCGGTATTGGCAGTGCGGATGATCAGGTTTCTTAATAAACCAGCCTGTTCCCTCAGGTCAAAGAAACTAAGTTTGTTTTCATGAGCGTACTCATTAACGGCTAATCTGATAGAATTGGAAGGCTCAGGCTGCAGGTAACAGTTCTTTAAATCAAGGACCTTGTCAAACCTACCGGGAATGTGAAAACCCAGGGCATTCCGCTCCACAGTTTCATTCAATCCGATTTCTTCTGTGGTGAGCCAGCGTTTATTTGAAAAGGTATATTCCAGTTTATTGCGGTAAAACGTTATTTTTCCGGAGCCTGCTATTGGTTTTATTTCGGGCAGCTTAATTTTTCCGATACGTTCCAGGTTGTCTTTTACCTCTTTTGCTTTGCTTTCAAGCTGGGTTTTGTAATTAATATGCTGCCATTTACATCCCCCGCATACCCCAAAATGCTCGCAAAACGGTTTTTCACGTAATTCTGAATATTTTTCAAATCTGATCGGCACTCCGTATGCGTAATTCTTCTTATTCTTTATTATTTTTACATCGGCAATATCATGAGGTGCCACATTTTCGACAAAAATGACTTTTTCATTAAATCTGCCGATGCATTTGCCTTCAGCCGCGATTTCCTGAATAAAGAGGTTTTCAATGATGGTTTGTTCTTTTTTTTGCCTCATAAGACATAAAATTAAACAATTAAGGGGGAGGACTTCGTTATAATGAAAAAAATATTATTTATAAGTATGCGAAAGAGCTTTACCTGGCTTGTTTTTTTATCTTTTTTTATCTGCCTTCAATCGAATGCCAGTCATATCGTAGGCGGCGAGTTCCAGCTTAAATTTAAAAGAGGATATAACTATGAGCTTATTCTCCGGATGTATTATGATGACATCAATGCACAGCCAGGTCTACTTAATCAGGATCTGACTATTATTGTCGCGATTTATCGGAAGAGCGATAACCAGCTCATGACTCCGAAGGGAATTCAACTCAAGCGAATTTCAACAGACTTTATAAATTACATAAATCCTGAATGCGAGAATATTGATAAGAATGTAGTTCATACCAGGTTACTATATTACACTACTCCAGATGATATATTACTTGATCCCTGTATTTATAATGATCCGGGAGGATATTATGTAGTATGGGAAAGATGTTGCAGAAATGCCTCCATCAAGAATATTAGTTCTCCTGATAATACCGGAAATGCTTTTTATCTTGAGTTTCCACCGGTGGGAAACCCCAGTTGTACAAATAGAATAATTAATACCAGTCCTTTGTTTAGCCAGGTAACAGGTGAGTTCCCCTGCCTTGGTCAACCATTTTCTATTAATTTTGGAGCATTCGATCCCGATGGTGATTCTCTTTCTTATAAACTTGTGATTCCCACCGCGGGCTACTCTTCTCTTTTCGGCTCAGGCTCAGAACCATTTCCGGATCCTGCGCCTTATCCTCTTGTGACAATGAACTCTCCTTATAATACTGTTAACCCTACTACTCAAGCTGCTACTAACCTGATCCCTGGAAACCCTCCTTTATATGTAGAGCCGACTACGGGAATTCTTCATGTAACCCCTAACCAAACCGGGTTATTCGCTTTTGCCCTTGAAGTATATGAATACCGGCATGGAGTAAGAATTGGACTGGTAAGAAGGGACTTTCAGTTTCTGGTTATCAACTGTCCTAACATAGTACCAGGCCCAAAGATTGATTTGCAAAAACCGGGCGGCGGGGTTTATGCCAAAGGTGATACTTTAAAGCTACGCCTGGAAAGTGATACCTGTTTTAATGTAGTCCTTACAGATACCGCTACTCAATTCGGTGTTAGTTCAGCGCTTACTTTAGAAATCATAAAAACCAATATTCCCAATGGAATCATGAGCCTTGGGCTGAATTACAATATTAGTCCGTCCAATAATAAGATTATTTCTCCTCTTTGTTTTAATGCATGCAAGAAGCTTACTATTAAAAATGACACACTGTTTTTTCTTAAAGCGTTAATAAAAGATCATCAATGCCCGAATCCGAAAACTGATACCTTAATACTAAATATTATATTTCAGCCACAGGTTAATGCTAAACCGAAAATAAAGACTCTGCCATCACCTGCGGTATCTCCACTTCCCTATAAAGTAGGAGATCCCATACAATTCACGGTTATAGGGACTGATATCGATACTAAAGATATTATTACACTTTCAGCCGCACCGCAAGGATTTAACCTTGGCGATTATGGAATGGGCTTTAATGGAATTTCCGGACATGACAGCATTGCTTCACCTTTCTCATGGGTAGCATCTTGTGAGGCATTACAGCCGGGACATTATAAAATTTTCTTTTATGTGCAGGATAACAGCTGCATTATTGGTAATAAAGATTCTTTAGCTGTGGAATTCAGAGTCACAGATATAGAAACAACACTGGCGGATATTATACCTCCAAATCTGGTCACACCAAACGGTGATGGTCACAATGAATTTTATGAATTGGGTGGTCTGCCTCCGGATAATTGTACTTATTATTATAAAGAAATAATTATTTTCAATCGCTGGGGCGGTAAAGTTTTTGGATCTAACAGAAGGGATTTTCGTTGGGATGCCAGGCAATTTCCCGATGGCCTATACTATTATCTGATAGATCTGAATGCGAAAAAGATCAAAGGATGGATTGAGGTGATAAAGTAATTAGTTCTGAATGCAGGGTGATGAGTGCTGAGAGATTCTTCCTTTAAGACAGTTGAGAACATATAATTCCCAGGATCTGTTTCAAAATAATTTCAATACTGCGTGTCTCCTTATCGTAAATAGGAAATTTTCTGGCAACAAAAACCTCCAAAGGTTTAAATGAGGTCTTGCTATCTCGCATTACCTCAGCACAGCACCCAGCATTCTGCACTATTTTATAATAACTTCAATTCGTTCCGCAATTCTTCATAAGAACTGTTACAGACTTCTTCAAATTTTTGAAGTAAAAGAGGTAGTAGCTCTATTTCGATTCCATTTTTTACAGCATTATCAATTTTTAGTATATCTGTCTCAAGTTCATGGATCCCCATCATCGTGATAGAAGGCTTGAGCTTATGCATAATTCTTCTAAATTCTATCCAGTTCTTATCTCTAGATGCCGTATGCAGGCTAGCGATAAGCCCGGGGGTTTGTTTTAGGAATATTTCAATCATTTCTCTTAAGAAACGCATATTATTGGCAGATGCCTCTTTCAGGTAAGTAAGGTCTGTAACTCTTGAAGATTCCATTTTTTATTAAACTTCTTTTCAGCGTTTATTTTTTTATTTCACTGTTCGCATTCAAGTGATCTTGCAATTTGGTAAAAGTACGCCTGCTTGTGTAGGGTTTCAAGTAATTTTTTGTCCCTTTAGTAAAGAATAAGATTTTTTCATCTTATTAATGATAGGAAT
>DATMOV010000365.1:0-7234 GCA_035568055.1 Cytophagaceae bacterium | reverse complement strand
GCGCCTTCTTCAAGAAGTACCCGATTCCCCTGCTGATTTTTAAATGAATGCACCCGGTTATCTTGCGCCGAAATGGTTCCCACCATACCAACGGCCAACATTGCCGCAATAAAATATTTATTTAAGTTCATATAATTCCCTCACTCTCATTTTTTTCTCCTTTTCACTAAACATAATAAACTTCATTAGTACAACAAGAAGAAAAATCTGATTGTTCATAGGATGGTTTAAACAAAATAAGCTACTCATAATGAGTAGCTTATAAATATTTAAAACATTTTCTAATTATTTTTTCTAATTATCTAATTATTACTGTATACGGTAATCCCTGAACTCAATTTAAAATCATTACTAACAGTCCGTGATTCACGTGCATTATCAAACAACTTATAATTTCCCCTTTTTCCCATCCTTGACTCATCCTGCCTAAATTTAACCGGAACACAATATATAGCCAAAGCACAAACCACAAATAAAGCTCTCATATAAATTTTCTCCTCCCTCTCTTTTCTTCTCTCCAAAGAACAAAAGTTGATAAGATAAAAGTTCTTATTCTTTCGAAAGCTCTTTAGCCCTTCTTTCCGCTGCTTTCAATGCCTTCATGATGTTGCGTCCAAGATCCGCGCTTTCAAATTTATTGAGAGCCGCTTCTGTTGTTCCTCCCTTTGAGGCGACAGATTTAATCATATCGTCAATGCTAAGCTTTGAGTTATTAAGTATCTGAAAAGATCCAAGCATGGTTTGTTTTACCAGCATACCGGCCACATGTTCTTCCATACCCATTTCTCTACCGGCTTCTATCATATATTTTACAAAATAGAAAAAATAGGCGGGGCCGCTGCCGCTTAATGCTGTGACAGCATCCAGCAGTTCCTCATCTTTCATAAGAATAGACTTACCGGTTGTCTCAAAAAGCATATCAACAATGCTGATGTGCTCAATGGTGATATTCCCGGCGGTAGTAAATGCTGTAATTCCAAAACCCAGTTGCGCCGGCGTGTTGGGCATGGCTCTTACAATATTATCATGTTTTAAAAGCTTTCTGATGGTGGCGATCTTCATGCCTGCCATAATGGAAATGATAAGTTGCTTTTTCTTCAGAACTTTTGAGAGTTCATCTGTAAGTGAACGGAAATCCTGAGGTTTGACGGCCAGAAATATGATCTCAAATTTTGCCAGCTCATCGCTGATCTCATCTGTGAGCCTCGCGATATTTTCCTTTTTGAGCGCCTTTCTTTTTTCCTCATGCTTCTCAACGATAAGAATATCATCCATCTTCGCAATGTCGCTTCTTAAAAAAGCCCGGGCATAAGTGGCACCCATATTACCTCCGCCAATAATCGCAATTTTCATAATATGTTTAGTTTTAAAAATTATTTCAAAGTATTGATCGCTGAGGTATGAGCTTCAACAATCTGATCAGCGATCTTCTCATCAATCGATGCAGAGATGAAAAGGCTCTCAAACTGTGATGGTGCCATGTAGATCCCTGCCGCAAGCATGGACTGGAAATAGGCGGCAAATTTTTTCAAGTCTGATTTTTTAGCACTTTCAAAATCGGTCACCGGCTCATTTGTAAAAAACATAGTAAACATAGAGCCTATTCTGTTGACCGTAAAATTGTATCCCGCATTCTTATTGGCATCACTCATGCCATTGACAATTCTGGCTGAAATATTTTCCAACTTTTCATACACTTCTTTATGATCATTCAGGTAATGAAGCATGGCAAGCCCGGCGGACATAGCCACCGGATTACCTGATAGTGTTCCAGCCTGATATACGGGCCCCAAAGGAGAAACGAAATCCATGATCTCCTTTTTTCCACCGTAAGCACCCACAGGCATGCCGCCGCCAATTATTTTCCCAAGGGTGGTGAGATCAGGTTTAATATGAAAGTGTTCCTGTGCTCCTCCTCTGGCAAGCCTGAAGCCACTCATTACTTCATCAAAGATGAATACGATATTTTCTTCATCACAAAGCTTTCTGAGTGTTTCCAGAAATCCGGGCTTTGGTAAAACACATCCCATATTACCCGCTACGGGTTCTATAATGATAGCGGCAATTTTATTCTTATTGGCATCAATCAATTTCTTAACGGCCTCAATATTATTGTAAGGAGCCGTAAGTGTATCAGCAGCTACGCCTGCGGTTACACCTGCGCTATCAGGCACACCAGTGGTGACCGCACCGCTGCCTGCGGCGATGAGAAATGAATCTCCATGGCCGTGATAACACCCTTCAAATTTTATTATTTTAGATCTGTCTGTAAAGCCTCTCGCAAGCCTAACCGCCGACATGGTTGCTTCAGTTCCTGAATTGACCATTCTGACTTTTTCTATGGATGGCACCATGGATATGATCAGCTCCGCCATCTCCACTTCTTTTCTTCCCGGCGCCCCAAAGGATAAAGAGTCTTTGGCTGCTTTCTCCACTGCCTCAGTGATCATCTCATGAGCATGGCCAAGTATCATAGGACCCCATGAATTGATAAGCTCTATGTATTTATTCCCGTCTTCATCAAAAAGATATGGCCCTTTCGCTGATTTGATAAATAATGGATTGCCCCCAACCGCCCTGAATGCTCTTACCGGTGAATTCACTCCACCCGGAATTAATTCCTTAGCGCGTTCAAATAAAATTTTACTTTGATCTGTTTTCATAAATTATTGAGCTTGACAAAAAATAACGAGGAGCAATGATTCTACTTTATTTGAGCATATTCGTTAGGGTCAGCTCGTGTTGCTGGAATTTTGTTATTGGCACAAATTTATTGCTTCCTGAATCGCTATAGTCATAACCTGGAAAAATTTTACCAGGGATAAAGCCAGCCTTTTGCAATGAATCTTTAAAATTATTTCCATACAGATTCATGGCTTTACCAAAAAGCAGCATGAGATCATATCCCTGATAAGCGAAGGTCGATGGGTATATATTATCTCTGGCAAAAAATGCTTTCTTAAAATCCCGTAGAGCGGGATCATCATACCTCAGATAGTCCTGATGAATAAAATGAACACCCCTTCTCTCTAATTGTTCAAAGCTTAGATTTTTATATTGCAGCCACTCCGACTTTACAATTACAGGTATGGACTTCTGAGATACTTCCAGCGCGCTTATGGCATTGGCAGCGAATGTAACATCGGAAGAAGCAATAAAAATATGGCTGTAAGGTCTTAAACTGATCGAATCCGATAACAGAAGCTGCGCCCTTGCAGGCTTCCCTTTTTCAAATATTTTAACAGTAAAATTATTTGCTTCCGCCAGTTCCTTATACTTCATCGCGAGGAGAGAATCTTTATTGTCGCCTCCATAAAAGATGATCACATTGTTTTTTGGAACAGGATTTGAAAAATTTTCTTTTGCATATAGAATAGTAGCCTTAGCCTGCTCATCAATCGAGGATTGAAAAAGAAACTGATAAGAATTATCTTCAAGGATCTTTGAATTAGTTGAAAGCGGATTTACGACAATGATCTGATTTTTCAGGGCGAATTCAGCGACAAGGCTATTATGTGTAGGGTATACCGGACCTATGACCATATCCATAGAAGCAAACTCAGGAAGATCAAGCACTGATTTTAACTTAGAGATTTCCTTTTCAGTATCGTAAGCATAGAGATTAATATTAACACCATTTTTTTTCAGAGAATCTACCGCTATCCTGATGCCCTCATACATATCCAGCACAAATTGGTTCGGGCGATTGGCATTTTCCGGGTCGATCTCTTTAACCATAAATGGGAACAAGACAGCAACATTATAAGCAGGCTTCATAATAGTCGGCCTGCGGGCAGTATACTTGCTTCGATCAAGTTTAAAATCCTGTACTAAATATTCAAACAGCATCTTATCTTTCTCATCGCCTGAACTTGCGAGCTTTGATGCGAGAGTGCGGCCAATCACTTCATCAGATGGATAAATTTTATTAAGCCGAACCAGACTGTCAGCCGGAATATTTTTAAAATAATATCCCTCCATCTTATCAGCGTCTTCCCTGAGATCCTTTTTCAGGTCGGCGAGGTATTTCATTCCCTCCTTGTATTTTTTTTGCTCGAAAAGAATATTGCCGAAAAGATAATTCACTTCATCCATTTTCTCCCAGGAAGGATATTTTTCCATGAGCTGTTTCAGCATTAAAATTCCTTCGGATAAGAGATTGGCTTTAAGGGCTGCCTGTGAATAATAATAATGGGCATATTGCACAAAGGGATTTCCCTCCGCTTCTGAAGTCAAAGGCATCAATTGATCCATCGCTTCTTTGTACTTGCCGGCTTTGAGTAAACCTTTCCCGTCAAAATATTTAGCCTGAAATTCCGCTGACTGGCAAATTCCATTATTAAATACCACGGGTAATAACAGTATGCAAAATATGTATTTCAATAGTCTCATCTTTCCAATATCTAAACTATAATATCTAACGTCTAATATCTATAAAATGATTATTCCCATTCAATAGTAGCGGGAGGCTTAGAGCTGATATCGTACACTACCCTGTTCACACCTTTTACTTTATTGATGATCTCATTGGAAATATCTGCCAGAAAATCATAAGGCAGGTGAGCCCAATCTGCCGTCATTCCATCCATGCTGGTAACAGCGCGAAGGGCGACTACATTCTCATAAGTTCTTTCATCCCCCATCACACCTACAGAACGCACCGGCAGAAGAATTGCTCCTGCCTGCCATACCCGATCATAGAGAGCCCTTTGTTTCAGGCCGCTGATAAAGATATGATCAACCTGCTGAAGAATATCCACTTTCTCTCTGGTGATATCACCCAATATCCTTATTGCCAGTCCGGGACCAGGAAACGGATGCCTCGAAATTATTTTATCATCGATCTCCAGCGTCCTGCCAACAACCCTTACTTCATCTTTGAACAAAGTATTGAGAGGCTCAACGATCTTCAGCTTCATATAAGCAGGCAGCCCTCCCACATTATGGTGCGATTTAATAGTCTGAGATGGGCCATTCACAGAAACCGACTCGATCACATCCGGATAGATCGTTCCCTGAGCAAGCCATTTTACATCAGAGATTTTATGAGCTTCCTGATCAAACACATCAATAAATACTTTTCCTATGGCCTTACGTTTGGCTTCAGGATCTGTAAGCCCGGCAAGGGCGGTATAAAAAAGCTCACGTGCATCAACGCCCTTTACATTCAGTCCCATATTTTTATAGGAAACAAGAACTTCTTCAAATTCATTTTTACGGAGCAAGCCGTTGTCTACAAAAATGCATGAAAGGTTTTTTCCTATTGCCTGATGAATGAGCACCGAGGCAACTGAAGAGTCGACGCCGCCTGAAAGTCCAAGCACTACCTTATCATTGCCAATTTTTTCTTTAAGCCCTTTTATTGTAGAATCAATAAAAACATCCGCGGTCCAGTCCTGCGAACAGCCGCAAATATGTACCACGAAATTCCGGAGGATGGTCTTCCCTTCCAACGAGTGTGTAACTTCCGGATGGAATTGAATTCCGTATGTTTCTTCATGATTAATTTTATAGGCGGCAACTTTTACCGTTTCAGTACTGGCAAGTATTTCAAAGTCTTTGGAAACACTGGCAATTGTATCGCCGTGCGACATCCAAACCTGTGAAAACGGAGTGATCTCCTTCATCAATTTGTCTGTGCTATGAATATGGGATAGTTTTGCTCTTCCATATTCACGTATTTTGGACGGCACAACTTCATTGCCTGATTTATAAGCCATGAGCTGGGCACCATAACAGACCCCAAGTATAGGAAGCTTGCCCCTGAAAGCTTCTAAGTCAACATCCGGCGCATTGGCTTCTCTGACTGAGCAAGGACTGCCCGAAAGGATCAGTCCTTTTACAGATTTATCTATAGCAGGTATTTTATTATAAGGATGTATTTCGCAATATACATTGAGCTCACGTACCCGCCTGGCGATAAGTTGAGTGTACTGAGATCCAAAATCAAGTATTATTATCTTTTCAGCCATTTGACAAAAATAATATTAGTTGGGAGGTTTTACTAGTCTTTTTTTAGCCGGTGGATAAGTAGGTCTGATGAAGAAAAAAGACGAGGAGAAAGAATGAGAAAAAAGAGAGTAAATGCTGCTTTGCTCTTCGCGCTCTTTCTTTTTCCCATTCTGCTTCAGTCGAGGTGGCGGGATTTGAACCCACGACCTCCAGCACCCCATGCTGGCGCGATACCGGGCTACGCTACACCCCGAAAATTATATACTGCAAGATAATAAATGTTTCTTTCGCCTTACAGCTAAACATTTTTTTTTCTTTAAGGTTTAATTAATACTGCTATCAAAAATCTACTATCATGGAAAGCCAAAAATATCAGGAAATTATTCAGGATTTGCTTGATTGTTCAATATCCTGTGAACAATGTGTCATAGATTGCATTTCCGGAAGTTATCCCCAAAAGATGGATACGTGCATCCGTTTAGCACGTGACTGTAAAGACGTGTGCTCATTACTGGCAAAATACCTTTCAAGAAATTCTCCCATAGCGCAGCATTTAATGCCGGTATGTGAAAGTTTATGCAGGCTGTGTGCGGAAGAGTGCGCAAGGCATCCTCAGCTAAAAGAATGTAAAGATTGCCACCAAGCATGTATCAGGTGTGCTGAAACCTGCAAAAAACAAATGGCTGAGCTGGTATAAAGACTGATTTAAACAGGCTAAAAACAAAATTTAACATTTTTAACTTAGCCCTTATAACCACCACTATTTTAATTGGACATTATTGAATTTTTTTCTTTTATATGTGTTTTGAATGAAGTAATTAATAAAATGGTGTAGTAATTAATAAAATGAAAAACAGAACTAAGCGGATTCAATACAAATGTGTTAAAACTCCCGATGGGATTACATTTCAAGGGTTTGAAAAAAACAAAATCTATAAGGGCAGGGCATTTAATGGTTTATATGAAATATCAGAAGAATGGGCAAGTCATAAACCAACTTATCTCCTGGACAAAAAAGAATTTGACAAATATTTCCAGCTTGTTGAGCAGCTTGAGATACAACTATTATAAAATGCCTGTACCGTTAAGCTGATGTTACTTCACTGGTTTAGCTTCCTGCCTCATTGATAATAATAAAACTCTTTATACCCTTACAAAAAATCTTTCTAATCCCTTCATCTTAAGATAACATCTGTTTATTTTCTGTTTTTCATAACATCCCATCTCTTTCAGCAGTTCTTTTAGTAGACGAGATAAGGAGGGGCTGGAAATGAAAAAAATG
>DATMOV010000364.1:0-23153 GCA_035568055.1 Cytophagaceae bacterium | reverse complement strand
TATCTTTCTCTCCTGATAAGTTAATGGATAATGCGAATGAAGTGCTTATGGTGATAGCTAAATTAAAACCAGCTTCAGCGAAAGGTACTTATATCAAAAGTATCCATATATCAAGCACTATGAGCAAAGGTATTACAATAGATAAAAGTTCTATAATAGGATTATAATCATGACTAAAGAAGAAAAAGGGCATATAATCGAGGATTTAAGCCAGAAGTTCGCTGAAAATAACTTCTTCTATATCACTGATGCCGGTGGGCTGACCGTAGATGAAGTGAATAAATTCAGGAAGCTGTGTTATGCCAGAAATATTGAATATAAGGTGGTGAAAAATTCCCTTATCAAAAAGGCTTTGCTTAACACTAAAAAAGATTATTCATCTTTTGACGATAAAGTATTGACAGGATTCTCCGGAGTTCTTTTTTCAAAAGAATCAGGAAGTGCACCAGCAAAACTTTTGAAAGAGTTCCGTAAAAATGGAGCGGAGAAACCAATTTTCAAAGGCGCGTCAATTGATTCTGATATCATTATCGGTGAAGAAAATCTTGACATGCTGAGCAAGTTGAAAACCAAGCATGAATTAGTCGGAGATATTATCAGCATATTACAATCTCCTGCTAAGAATGTTATTTCAGCGCTTCAAAGCAGTGGAAATAAATTGTCAGGAATTGTTAAAACTCTTTCTGAAAGACCTGAAACTAAATAGTGTAATTAATAAATTTTAATAATTTTTAAATAGAGAATAAAATGGCAGATTTAAAAGCGTTCGCAGAGCAATTGGTTAACTTATCAGTGAAGGAAGTTAACGACTTAGCTAAAATATTAAAAGACGAGTATGGCATTGAGCCTGCAGCAGCAGCTCCTGTAATGATGTCAGGTGGTGGTGCATCCGCAGGTGGCGGAGAAGCAGCAGCTGAAAAAACAGCGTTTACCGTTGTTCTTAAAAGCCCAGGTGGTGCTAAACTTGCTATCGTTAAGTTGGTAAAAGAACTTACCGGCCTTGGACTGAAAGAAGCAAAAGAACTTGTTGATGCTGCTCCAAAAGCTGTGAAAGAAGGTATCGCTAAAGACGAAGCCGAATCACTGAAGAAACAACTCGAAGAGGCTGGCGCTGAAGTTGAATTAAAATAGGTTTATCCTGTTTGAAGCAGCCTTTTCAGATATTAAGGCCTGGCATAAGAGTCAGGTCTTTTCCTGTTTGTAGATGTTTTTTTAATTAACACCTCCAAAAGGGATTCAGTAAAATATTTTATTATTAACGTAAAACTCTAAAGCTTTGGCTAACAATAAAAATTCTGAAAGAATAAGTTTTGCATCCATTAAATCAGGAATCGATTACCCGGATTTCCTTGATGTGCAATTACAATCATTTAAAGATTTCTTTCAACTCGAAACTCCATCTGACAATAGGGCAAAGGAAGGCCTTTACAAGGTGTTTTCCGAAAATTTCCCAATCAGTGATTCACGGGAAAACTTCGTATTGGAGTTCATCGATTATATGATCGATCCTCCGAAATATTCAGTAGATGAGTGCATCGACAGAGGTTTAACCTATTCAGTTCCTTTAAAAGCGAAACTTCGCCTTTCTTGTAATGATGAGGATAACGAAGATTTTGAAACGGTTGAACAGGAGGTTTTCCTGGGAAATATTCCTTACATGACCGAAAAGGGTTCTTTCATCATCAATGGTGCTGAAAGAGTTATTGTTTCCCAGCTTCATAGGTCACCAGGCGTATTCTTCGCTCAAAGCAAACATACCAATGGTACCAAATTATATTCTGCCAGAATTATTCCATTCAAAGGAAGCTGGATAGAATTTGCTACAGACGTTAATAATGTGATGTTCTCATACATCGACAGAAAGAAGAAATTCCCTGTAACAACATTGTTGCGTGCTATCGGATATGGCTCCGACAAAGACATTCTTGATCTTTTCGGACTTTCTGAAGAAATTCAAGCCAATAAAGCCGCGCTCAAAAAAGTCATAGGTAGAAAGCTTGCAGCAAGAGTTCTCCGCACCTGGACTGAAGACTTCGTAGATGAAGATACCGGTGAAGTAGTTTCTATTGATAGAAATGAAGTGCTCATGGAAAGAGATTCCGTAGTGAAAGAAGAAGATATTCAGACTATCGTTGACTCAGGATCTAAATCGATCATACTTCATAGAGAAGATATTAATATTGCCGATTACACTATTATTTATAATACTCTTCAGAAAGACAATTCAAATTCTGAGAAGGAAGCGGTTGAACAAATATACAGGCAACTAAGAAACACTGAGGCTCCTGATGAACAGACAGCTCGTGATATAATCCATAACCTTTTCTTCAGCGATAAGAGATATGATCTTGGTGAAGTTGGAAGATACAGGATCAATAAAAAATTAGGCCTTGAAATCACATCTGATATCAGAGTTTTAACAACTCAGGATATTATTTGCATTGTTAAGTACCTTATAGGTCTTATTAACTCAAAAGCAGTGGTTGATGATATTGACCACTTGAGCAACAGACGTGTACGTACAGTAGGAGAGCAGCTATACAGCCAATTTGGCGTGGGACTTGCGAGAATGGCACGTACCATCAAAGAAAGAATGAACGTTCGCGATAACGAGGACTTCAAACCAGTTGATTTGATCAATGCACGTACACTTTCGTCAGTGATCAACTCATTCTTTGGTACTAACCAATTATCTCAGTTCATGGATCAAACCAATCCTTTGGCTGAAATTACTCACAAGAGAAGAATGTCGGCACTCGGGCCTGGTGGTCTTTCGAGAGAAAGAGCCGGTTTCGAAGTTCGTGACGTTCACTATACTCACTATGGTCGTCTTTGTACCATTGAAACTCCTGAAGGTCCAAATATCGGTCTTATCTCATCACTTTGCGTACATGCCAAAGTAAATCACATGGGTTTTATTGAAACCCCGTATCGCAAAGTTGAAAAAGGCAGAGTTAACCTAAAAGAAGATGTCATCTATCTCACTGCTGAGGAAGAAGACACTCATAATATTGCTCAGGCCAACGCTGAAGTGGATGATAAAGGAAACTTTATGATCGACAGAGTAAAGGCTAGATATGAAGGGGATTTCCCTGTAGTAGAACCTGAGAAAATCTCATATATGGACGTGGCTCCAAACCAGATTGTTTCTGTTGCGGCTTCACTCATTCCATTCCTTGAGCATGACGATGCTAACCGTGCCCTGATGGGTTCGAACATGCAACGTCAGGCCGTACCTCTTTTAAAGCCTGTTGCACCAATTGTAGGTACAGGTCTTGAAAAAAGAGTGGCGCTGGACTCAAGAGCTCTGATCCTTGCAGAAGGACAAGGTGTTGTTGAGTATGTAGATGCTACTAAGATCATAGTAAGATACGACCTGACAAAAGAGGAAACTCTTGTAAGCTTCGATACTGAGTCTATCACTTATGATCTTGTGAAATTCAGAAGGACTAACCAGGACACTTGTATAAATCTAAAACCAATCGTTTTTAAAGGCGATAAGCTCGTGAAAGGGCAACCTTTATGCGAAGGATATGCAACAAACCAGGGTGAGTTAGCTCTTGGAAGAAATCTTCAGGTAGCATTCATGCCATGGCAGGGATACAATTTTGAGGATGCTATTGTAATTTCTGAAAAAGTGGTGCGCGATGATATATTCACTTCAATTCACATTGAGGAATTCGAGCTTGAAGTAAGGGATACTAAACGCGGAGAGGAAGAGTTGACATCTGAAATTCCTAATGTAAGCGAAGAGGCTGTAAAGAACCTTGATGAAAATGGAATTATCAGAATTGGCGCAGATGTAAAAGAAGGGGATATTCTTATCGGTAAGATCACTCCAAAAGGAGAAACAGATCCAACACCTGAAGAGAAACTTCTGAGAGCCATCTTCGGAGATAAGGCTGGTGATGTGAAAGATGCTTCATTGAAAGCTTCGCCCTCTCTTAAAGGCGTTGTTATAGAAACAAAACTTTTCTCCCGTCCTAAAAAAGATAAGGATCTTAGGTCTAAGTCTAAAAAACAGGTAGACACGCTGAAGGCGAAATATAGCAAAGACCTTCTCGCCCTTCGTGCAATCATGATTGATAAAATGTCTGAACTGCTGGATGGTAAGGTAAGTAATGGTGTTAAACACAGATTCGGAGATGAAGTTCTTGCTAAAGGAGCAAAATTCGCGAAGAAGAATATCACTGAGGCAATATTTCCTGATAAAAATATCTACAGAGATGAAAGCACATATAACGTACAGGAAGAAGTAAATCTGATCTCAGATCTTATTCTTGAAAATTGGACAAGCAGCCAGAAGACCAATGAAATGATCATTGACCTGGTTAGAAATTTCAATAAAAAGAGAAACGAAATCGCAGGAAAATTCAAGAGAGAAAGATTTACGCTTGAAGTAGGTGATGAGCTTCCTGCAGGTATCGTTCAGCTTGCTAAAGTTTACGTTGCTAAAAAACGTAAATTAAAAGTAGGTGATAAGATGGCTGGTCGTCACGGTAATAAAGGCGTTGTTGCCAGAATCGTTCGTGATGAAGATATGCCATTCCTGGAAGACGGAACTCCAATGGATATAGTTCTTAACCCACTCGGAGTGCCTTCACGTATGAACCTTGGCCAGATCTATGAAACTGTTCTTGGATGGGCAGGATTAAAGACAGGCAAGAGATATGCCACTCCAATATTTGACGGAGCTTCTGAAGAGCAGGTGGCAGCTGAGCTGAAAAGTGCAGGCATCCCTGAACTTGGAAGAACATATCTGTACGATGGGCTTTCCGGACATAAATTTGATCAGAAAGTTACCGTTGGTGTTATCTACATGCTGAAACTTGGTCACCTTGTTGACGATAAGATGCACGCACGTTCAATCGGGCCATACTCTCTCATCACTCAGCAGCCTCTTGGTGGTAAAGCACAATTCGGAGGTCAGAGATTTGGGGAAATGGAAGTTTGGGCCCTCGAGGCATTCGGAGCGGCAAATGTTCTTCAGGAAATTCTTACTGTCAAATCTGATGACGTTATCGGAAGAGCGAAAGCTTACGAAGCGATCGTTAAGGGTGAGAATATGCCTAAGCCAAATATCCCGGAATCATTCAATGTACTTGTACATGAACTGAGAGGACTTGCTCTGGAGATCACTTTAGACTAACAAATGTGAGCAGCGCTGATATGCTAATGATCGGCGCTCTCGCATACTTTAATTAATTAGCACATTACTAATAAGAACATTAAAAAATTAGAAAATGGCATTCAGAAAAAATAAGAAATTAAATCAAGACTTTAACAAAGTCACTATCAGTCTTGCTTCTCCTGAGTCAATACTTGAAAGCTCTTACGGAGAAGTTACCCAACCGGAAACTATTAATTACAGGACCTACAAACCAGAAATGGGTGGATTGTTCTGCGAAAGAATTTTTGGTCCGGTTAAAGATTGGGAGTGTCATTGCGGAAAGTATAAGAGAATAAGATACAAAGGCATCATCTGCGACAGATGCGGCGTTGAAGTAACCGAGAAAAAAGTAAGAAGAGAAAGAATGGGCCATATTGAGCTTGTTGTTCCTATCGCTCATATCTGGTATTTCAGATCCTTACCAAATAAAATAGGTTATTTGCTCGGCCTTCCAACAAAGAAGCTTGATCAGATTATTTATTATGAAAGATATGTAGTTATTCAGCCAGGGATTAAAGCCGAAGATGGTATTAATTACCTTGACTTCCTTACAGAAGATGAGTACCTGGATATCCTGGATAAGCTTCCAAGAGAAAATCAGATGCTCGATGATGAGGATCCAAATAAATTCATCGCTAAAATGGGTGCTGAATCTCTTGAAATGTTGCTTTCAAGAATTAAGCTTGATGAGCTTTCTTATAGCTTACGTCATGCTGCAGCCAACGATACCTCACAACAAAGAAAAGCTGAGGCTTTAAAAAGATTGAAAGTTGTTGAAGCATTCAGAGAGGCAAGAACAAGAATTGAAAATAAGCCTGAGTGGATGATCATTAAAATGGTTCCTGTAATTCCACCGGAACTTCGTCCTCTTGTGCCTCTTGATGGTGGGCGTTTTGCAACGTCTGACCTGAACGATTTGTACAGAAGGGTTATCATTCGTAACAACAGATTAAAAAGACTTATTGAAATTAAGGCTCCCGAAGTGATCCTCAGAAATGAGAAACGTATGCTTCAGGAAGCTGTCGATTCATTATTCGATAACTCAAGAAAAGTAAACGCAGTAAGAGCAGAAGGAAACCGTGCACTGAAATCTCTTAGCGATATGCTGAAAGGTAAACAAGGACGTTTCCGTCAAAATCTTCTTGGAAAAAGAGTCGATTATTCAGGCCGATCGGTGATCGTAGTTGGTCCTGAATTGAAATTACATGAGTGCGGTCTTCCAAAAGACATGGCTGCTGAGCTTTTCAAACCATTTATTATCAGAAAACTGATAGAAAGAGGAATTGTAAAGACTGTTAAGTCTGCTAAGAAAATAGTTGATAGAAAAGATCCGGTAGTTTGGGATATTCTTGAGAACGTATTGAAAGGACATCCTGTACTACTGAACCGTGCTCCAACCTTGCACAGGTTAGGTATCCAGGCATTCCAGCCAAAACTGATAGAAGGAAAAGCTATCCAGCTTCACCCTCTTGTATGTACAGCGTTCAACGCCGACTTTGACGGTGACCAGATGGCAGTTCACGTTCCACTTGGACATGAAGCGATACTGGAAGCCTCTATGCTGATGCTTGCATCGCACAATATTCTTAACCCTGCTAACGGAGCTCCTATCACCGTACCTTCACAGGACATGGTGCTTGGCTTATACTATGTTACCAAGGGAAGAAAGGGTACCAAGGAAAGCCCGGTCATTGGCGAAGGTAAAATTTTCTACGGATCAGAAGAAGTTGTTATCGCTCTGAATGAAGGGAAACTTTCTCAGCACGCTAACATCAAGGTGAGAACAAAAGTGAAAGATGAAAAGGGTGAACTTAAAACCAAAGTTATAGAAACTGTTGCGGGAAGAGTATTATTTAACCTGATGGTTCCTGAGCAAGTTGGTTATGTAAACGAACTTCTTACTAAAAAGAAATTGCAGCAGATTATTTCTCAGGTGCATAAAGCAGCTGGAATGGCAAGAACCGCTCAGTTCCTTGATGATATCAAACAACTAGGTTTTCAATCGGCCTTCAAAGGCGGATTGTCAATTGGATTGTCTGATGTAAAAGTTCCGGATGATAAAAATGGATTGATTGAAGGAGCTAAGAAGGATGTTGTAGCTGTTTGGAACAACTACCTGATGGGCCTTATCACAGATAACGAAAGATATAACCAGGTAATTGATATCTGGACCAGGGTAAACTCTCAAATTACTGAAACGCTGATGCGTCAGCTTGAAAGTGATAACCAGGGCTTCAACTCTATCTATATGATGATGCACTCAGGAGCAAGAGGATCAAGAGAGCAGATCCGTCAGCTAGGAGGTATGAGAGGATTGATGGCTAAGCCACAAAAGAATCTTCAGGGTTCTGTAGGTGAGATCATCGAAAATCCGATCATCTCCAACTTTAAAGAAGGATTGGATGTACTTGAATACTTTATCTCTACACACGGTGCGAGAAAAGGGCTTGCGGATACAGCGCTGAAAACAGCGGATGCTGGTTACTTAACAAGAAGGCTTGTAGACGTTGCTCAGGATGTTGTTATCAACGAATCTGACTGCGGTACATTAAGAGGTCTGATGGTAACAGCGTTGAAAGATAATGAAGACATCGTTGAATCATTGTCAGAAAGAATTCTCGGACGTGTAAGTGTTCACGATATTTTTGACCCGATCACTAATAAATTGATTCTTGAATCAGGAGGGGAAATCACCGAAGAGGTTGCGAAAAAGATAGATGAGTCTTCCATTGAAACAGTGGAGATCCGTTCAGTGCTTACGTGCGAAACCAAGAGAGGTGTATGCGGAAAATGTTACGGAAGAAATTTATCAACCGGCAACATGGTTCAAAAGGGAGAGGCTGTCGGGGTTATCGCGGCACAATCTATTGGAGAGCCAGGCACTCAGTTAACTTTGAGAACTTTCCACGTGGGAGGTACTGCATCCAACATCGCAGTTGACGCAAGTGTAAGGGCGAAGTTTGATGGAGTGATATTTTTCGATGAAATAAAATCTATCGCTACTACAGATAATGAAGGCGAGAAAATAAACATCGTGATGGGCAGGTCAGGTGAAATTAAGATCGTGGAAGAAGGAACAAACAAAGTTCTTATCAGCAGCCACGTTCCTTACGGTTCATTCCTGAAAGTGAAAGAAGGGAAGAAAGTTAAGAAAGGTGATGAGCTTTGCAGTTGGGATCCATACAATGCGGTAATCTTATCTGAGTTTGATGGTACTATTGAGTTTGAGGCAATCGAAGAAGGTATTACTTTCAGAGAAGAATCAGATGAGCAGACAGGACACAGAGAGAAAGTAATCATCGACACGAAGGATAAAGCGAAAAATCCAGCGATCATTGTTCAATACAAAAAAGGTGATGCTAAGACGTATAACATTCCTGTAGGAGCCCACCTTGCAGTAGAGAATGGTGTGAAAGTGAAATCCGGACAAGTGCTGGTTAAGATACCAAGAGCAATTGGAAAGACTAGAGATATCACCGGAGGACTTCCAAGAGTTACAGAATTGTTTGAAGCGAGAAATCCTTCTAACCCGGCTGTTGTTTCTGAAATCGATGGTGTAGTAACATATGGTGGAGTGAAGAGAGGTAATAGAGAAATCTATATCGAATCTAAAGATGGAGTTAAGAAAAAATACATGGTGCCGCTTTCCAAGCACATCCTGGTTCAGGATAACGACTTTGTAAGAGCTGGTATGGCTCTCTCTGACGGAGCTATTACTCCTTCTGACATACTTGCTATCAAAGGACCAACTGCTGTACAGGAATATCTTGTGAATGAAATTCAGGAAGTTTACAGATTACAGGGTGTGAAGATCAACGATAAACACATCGAAGCAATCGTAAGACAAATGATGCAGAAGGTTGAGATCATTGAAGGAGGAGATACCAATTTCCTTACAAATCAGATCGTAGACAGATTTAATTTCAGGGAAGAAAACGATCAGGTGCTTGACAAAAAAGTAGTTGTTGAGGCAGGTGATTCAGAAACGCTGAAACCCGGACAAATTGTTACTGCAAGAAGATTGAGAGATGAAAACTCAAGTCTTAAACGTAAGGACATGAAACTGGTAACAGTCAGAGATGCTGAAGCAGCCGTATCAAGACCAACGCTTCAAGGTATCACACAGGCTTCTCTGGGAACTGAAAGCTTTATATCTGCCGCATCCTTCCAGGAAACGACGAAGGTGCTAAGCGAAGCTTCTATCAGAGGAAAGTCAGACTACTTACAAGGACTGAAAGAGAACGTAATCGTAGGACACTTGATCCCGGCTGGTACAGGTTTAAGAGAATATCTGAATCTGATCGTTGGATCAAAAGAAGAATACGAGGCACTTCTGGCTTCAAAAGAAGCTTTCACAGCTTCCAAGAAAGAAGAGTTACAAGAAAAATAGTTCATAACAATCAATACAGGTCCGGATGAAGATTGAATAACTTTATCCGGACTTTTTTATTAATAGAAAAATAAGATGTCCGAAGAAAAAAAGAAACATCCGATCCAAGCTCAGGAAGCCCAGAATCAAATCAACATTGAGTTGACTGAAGAAATAGCCGAAGGTGTATATGCCAATCTGGCTATGATTGCCCACTCCAATAGTGAGTTTGTAATTGATTTTATCCGATTGATGCCTGGAGTTCCCAAGGCAAAGGTAAAGGCCCGAATTGTAATCACGCCAGAGCATGCAAAAAGATTGCTTGCAGCTTTAAAAGATAATATCAATAAGTATGAAGAAATCTTCGGAGACATTAAGCAAAACGAAGATATGCCTAAGTTTCCCATGAATTTCGGAGGAAAAATGGGCGAAGCCTGATATTCATCTTGTACTCGTAAAATAAAAAAGACCATTTTCTGATGGTCTTTTTTATTTTCTCCCGGCAGTCAAATAATAAAGCATGGACTAGACAGCCATTTTTATAATCATTCGGAACAAGTTCAATAAATATGCAGATAGTTTTTAATGGGCTTGGTAAAATAAGATTTATTAAGAGTCTGGCCTTCTGTGTGGAGATGAATGAAAACCAGAATTCTTCAATAAGGAAGTTAATGATAATGATATCGTAGATTATTTTCAAAGTTGACTTATCCCTGTCAGGACATAAAAAAAGCTCTTCCGTTTTAAGGAGAGCTTTTTTTATTGATGTTTTCTAATATTATTTCGCGAAACTCACAGCCCTCATCTCTCTGATCACTGTTACTTTGATCTGTCCAGGATACTGCATATCATTTTCTATCTTCTTGCTGATCTCAAAAGAAAGCATGCTCGCTTTTTCGTCACTTACATTTTCAGCATCTACCATAATTCTGAGTTCTCTTCCTGCCTGGATAGCGTAGCATTTTGTTACACCATCGAATGACAGAGCCAGCGCTTCCAGATCTTTGAGCCGTTTGATATAAGATTCCATCACCTCGCGGCGTGCGCCTGGCCTTGAGCCTGAAAGCGCATCACATACCTGTATGATAGGCGAGATCATAAAGCTCATCTCAATTTCATCGTGGTGGGCACCTATGGCATTGCAAACCTCCGGTGTCTCTTTGTATTTTTTCGCAAGTTCCATACCTAATAATGCGTGAGGCAATTCAGGCTCATCTGGTGTTACTTTTCCTATGTCATGAAGTAAGCCCGCTCTTTTAGCCACTTTAGCATTCAGCCCTAATTCAGCAGCCATAGTAGCGCACATTTTTGCCACTTCGCGCGAGTGCTGAAGAAGATTTTGTCCATAAGAAGAACGGAACCTCATTCTTCCTACCATTTTAATAAGCTCAGGATGCAGGCCGTGTATTCCAAGCTCAATTACGGTTCTTTCGCCTATCTCAATTATTTCCTCATCAATATTTTTGAAAGTTTTCGCGACAATCTCTTCAATTCTTGCAGGGTGAATTCTTCCATCCTGTACCAGACGATGAAGAGAAAGTCTTGCTACTTCTCTTCTCACAGGGTCAAATCCGGAAATGATAATTGCCTCAGGGGTATCGTCTACAATAATTTCTACACCTGTCGCCGCTTCCAGTGCTCTGATGTTTCTTCCTTCTCTGCCTATGATCTTACCTTTGATATCATCGCTTTCAATGTTAAAAATTGAAACGCAATTTTCAACCGCTGTTTCGGTGGCAGTACGCTGGATGGTTTCAATCACTACTTTTTTAGCTTCTTTAGTAGCGGTAAGTTTGGCTTCGTCCACAATATCTTTGATATAAGAAGATGCTTTTGATTTCGCTTCTTCTTTCATTGCTTCGATAAGCTGGGTCCTGGCTTCATCGCCTGTGAGGTTCGCGATTTTTTCAAGCCTTGAAACCTGAGAAAGACGGGCTTTCTCGGCTTCTTCTTTTCTTTTAGCTACGATTTCAAGCTGGGCAGCGAGGTTCTCCTTCATACTGTCAAGCTCGGCCTCTTTACGCTGGTTCTGCTCAAGCTGTTTGGAAAGTGTGCCCTCTCTTTGCTTGAGCTTGTTTTCATTCTGAATAATGATATTCTTCTTTTTGTTGGCCTCTTCTTCGAATTCTGATTTTAGCTTCAGGTATTTTTCTTTAGCTTCGAGAATGCGGTCTTTTTTGAGGGACTCAGCCTGCATGTCGGCTTCTTTCAGGATTAGTTTTGCTTTTTCCTTTGCTTCGTCTTCATTTCTTTTGAAGATTTTCATGAGCAGGAATCTTCCGATGATCACTCCCAGGATCAGGGCTACTAAGGCTGTAACGGAAATGTATAAGATCAGGTCTTCCATGTAAATGTATTTTGCTTTAATTAAAAAAATCAGCAGAAATAGATGACAGGTAATAGCGGGAGTGAGTATTTATTCGGAAAGGGCGGTGGAGATCTGATGATCAATTCCGGAGATACGGCTTGCAATATCATTGGTAATGCCTGAAGTAGCGGCATCAGACCTCATTTTTTCAACCAGGCAGTCAAAAGCGACCATAGCTAAAAGGTCCTGTTTATCGTCTATACCAAAGTGATCTCTGTAACTTTTCATTTTTTCATTCACGACCCTGCCTGCAATTCTTAATCTTTCTTCTTCGGCAGAATCGACCTTCATCGGGTATTCCCGATCGCCGATTTTAATTTTTATAGATAATTCTCCCATAAGGGGATCAATCTTAAATTATTCACTTAAATGCGCTATACACTTGTCAATCTCTTTGATGTACTCATTTATTTTGAGCTTTAGCTCTGTATTTTTCTGAGTATCTTCTGCCATTGACGATACAATCTTACTAATTTTATCTTGATTTTGAAAGTTTTTAAGATCCTGATTTTGCCTCTCAATCAAGCCCCGGAGAGAGATATTTTCCTCAATAGATGCTTTCAATTCTTTTTTTAGGGAAGAATGTTCACTGATAAGTTGATGAAGCTTACCTTCCACCTGTTTTAGCTTTGAAAGTATCTCTTCGCTGCTCATATTACTTTCTGATCACGGCTCCAAGGTGTTTTTCAAATAAAGCAATCAGCTTTTCCATGGTTTTGTCAATGGTTTTGTCTGTGAGAGTTTGCTCTTTATCCTCCAAAAAAAAGGATATGGAATAAGACTTTTTATCTTTTCCGATGTTCTCTCCTTCATAAACATCAAATACGTTGATATTTTTCAGAAGCTTGCGTTCGGCATCCATAGCCAGTCTGGAAATTTCAGAAAAATTCACGCGTTTGTCAAGTACCAGTGACAAATCCCGTCTTACCTCAGGATATTTCGAAACTTCTTCATAAGTAAGCTCGGATTTATACTGCTTTACAACCAGGTCCCAGTCAAAGTCGGCCATCCAAACTTGCTGTTTGATATCAAGTAGCTTTAGGAATTCATTTTTAACGCTTCCAAAGCTGCCTGTAACCTTTTCATTCTTTTTCAAAACAACACCATTGCCGAAGAATTTGTCCTCAGCTTTTTCCAATGTATAACCTTCAATTCTAAGTTTGGAAAGTACTCTCACGATTGTTGATTTGAGCTCGAAAAAACCGGATTTGTCAGAGGGGCTTATCCAGCTTTCTTGAGTTTTGTTGCCCGTAAGAAATATAGCCAGCCTGTTCTTTTCAATATATTTTCCGGCGACTTTATGATAACTTTTCCCAAATTCAAAAAGCTTAAGGTCCTTTTGCCTGCGGTTGATATTGTGAGCCAGAGTTTCAAGCCCGGTAAATAATAAATTTTCCCGCATTACACCAAGGTCCTCACTAAGCTTATTCAAAATCTCTACAGTTTCTCCGGTTTCAAAAATCTTTGAGTAGGATTGTTTGGTCAGGGAATTATTAATGATTTCTGAATAGCCATCTGCGGCGAGTAAATGTGCTGTCCTACTTTGTAATTTTTCTTTGTCTTTGGAAGGAAAGTCTGCCAGATAGGAGGTGCTCAGGATTTCCTGTGTTTCAATATTGTCGTATCCATAAATCCTCAGGATCTCTTCCACAATGTCTGCTTCGCGTTGAACATCGACTTTAAAAGATGGGACATATAAAATCAATGTATCACCTTTTTCCGAAGCGATTTCTATTTCGAGGTTGGTTAAAATTTCTTTGATCCTGACATGTTCTATTTTTTTACCTATCAGACGGTCAATGTATTTGTAAGAAGTTTCAATTTTGAATTTCTCTACTTTCTGAGGATATAGATCTATTGGTTTGGACGAAATGCTTCCTCCTGCCACTTCTTTAATAAGCATGGCTGCTTTTTGCAGTGCATAAAGTGGCATTTCAGGATCAGTACCACGCTCAAAGCGGAATGAAGCATCGGTCTTGAGTCCATGATGCATGGCGGTTTTTCTGATTGTGTCCGCGGAAAAATAAGCACTTTCGAGAAAAATATTCTTTGTCTTTGCACTCACGCCTGATTTAATCCCACCGAATACTCCTGCAATACACATCGCTTCTTTGGAATTGCTGATCATCAGGTCATCTCCCTGCAGTTTTCTTTTTTCTCCATCGAGGGTCACAAATTCTGTTCCTGCCGGCAAAGTTTTTACGATGACCTTTTTTCCTTCCACCTCATCAAGGTCAAATGCATGGAGCGGTTGCCCAAGATCATGTAACATGTAATTGGTGATATCAACAACATTATTGATCGGGCTTAAACCTATTGATCTCAAATGATTTTTAAGCCAGTCAGGAGATTCTTTCACTACTAAATTCGAAATGGTAAGTCCGGAGTAACGCGGACAAGCCTTAAAGTCTTCTACGATAATCTCTACTGGATTTAAATTATTATCCTCTTTGAAATCTTTGATTTCTTTTTCAAAAGAAAGCGGTCTTTTCAACAACGCTCTCAGGTCGCGTGCTACGCCAAGGTGAGAGGCGGCATCAGCTCTGTTTGGAGTAAGTCCGATCTCGAAAATATGGTCGGTTTGAATATCGAAAAAAACAGCGGCTGCTGTGCCTTCAGGTAACAGGGTATCCAGAACGAGAATTCCTTCATGAGAATGGCCTATGCCTATTTCATCCGGCGCACAAATCATTCCTTCCGAAATTTCCCCTCTTATTTTCGCCTTGCTGATTTTGATCGGCTCGCCTTCTGATGGATATAGAGTAGCACCTACAGTTGCGACAATTACTTTTTGTCCGGCTTCAACATTAGGCGCACCGCATACTACAGGAACTATTATCCCATTGCCTATATCAACGGTTGTTTTTTTAAGCTTATCAGCGCCGGGGTGCTTTTCACAAGTGAGCACTTTCCCGATCACCAGTCCTTTTAGTCCGCCTTTAATACTTTCGTATTCACTGACAGATTCCACTTCAAGTCCGGAACTAGTCAGAAGATCCGCGATTTGTTGAGGACTTTCCGTTAGGTCGATATATTTTTTGAGCCAGTTATACGAAATTTTCATTTTAGGTATAGATGTAAGATATGAGAGTTTAGATATTAGAACTTTAGAATTGAACCAAACAAAATGCCGAAACGATATAGTCTAAAGTTGCTATCTGTAAAATTAACAATTTATAATTTAACACAATTGAAGTAGTTTTTTAATCATGAAATCCTTTAATCTCATGAATCATGATTCAGACTATTAATGTTGGAAATCATAATCACTCTTCATGTGGATACTTCTTTTCTCCTGCCTCAATAGATATACTCAGGACATTTTCTCGGGGTGGAATAGGGCAGCTATATTTATAATTATAAGCGCAATATGGGTTGTAAGCGAGATTGAAATCAAGCACAATTGAGTTTTCATTTTTAAGCCTTACATCCAGATACCGTCCTCCTTCATAAGTTTCCCCTCCATTTGTTTTATCGGAGAAGGGAATAAAAAGAACATTGTTGTCGATTTTGCCTTCCAGCTTCAGCAAGGTAAGATTATATTGTTGGTTGTTGAGCATAAAGGTGGCGATGGCATATCTTACATATTTTGACTTTCTAGCATCGTTTTTGGAAAGAAAGAAGGGAAGGGTGTCATTCAGCAAAGTGAGGTTTGCCTTCACTTTAAAATCACTTGTTGGCTCAAAGTAAATAAG
Organism: Cytophagaceae bacterium; assembly: GCA_035568055.1. Classification (GTDB taxonomy): domain Bacteria; phylum Bacteroidota; class Bacteroidia; order Cytophagales; family Cytophagaceae; genus DATMOV01. The sequence continues at coordinate 7,551 of DATMOV010000364.1, read as the reverse complement.
GCCTTTAAAATTTTCTTTATTGGCGATTGGCGAATCAGGAGAAGTTCTGAAATAATGATCTTTTTGCTTTCTGAAATCCAGCAGCTTTTGGGAGGGCGTATTTTTATTATAACTCGTAATAATTGATAGGAGGATAAGCAGCACCGCCAGTGCCATTCCTCCTAACATAATCGTTTTATATCTTATTTTCATCGGCAAAACTATAATAGCTTTGATTGGTAAATATAATATGATCCAGCACAGGAATCTCCAGGAATGCACCGGCATGTTTTATTTTTTTTGTGAGATCCATGTCGGCCTCGCTTGGCTTGGTATTGCCCGAAGGATGGTTATGAACCAAAATTATAGCGCTGGCAAGGTTTTCTAAAGCGATTTTAAAAATGAACTTAGGATCTGCGATAGTGCCTGATACTCCGCCTGAACTTATAGATTCCTTTTTAAGCACAAAATTCGCCCTGTTTAACAGCACGATCCAGAATTCTTCATGATCAAGGTCCAGCAGTTCTGGCATCATTAGCTTATAAATATCAGCTGAAGAGCCAATTTTTACCTTTTTGCCCGGCTCCTGTTCTTTTCTTCTTCGTCCCAGTTCTAAGGCGCTGATGATGGAAATTGCTTTTGCTTCTCCTATACCTTTAAATTTCTGAAGGTCTTTGACAGATAGCCTGGCAAGCTCATTGAGGTCGTTTTTTGACTGGTTAAGAATATTTCTGGCAAGGTCAACGGCACTTTCGGAGACTGTGCCGGAACCGATAAGGATACCTATAAGCTCGGCATCGCTGAGCGAGGCTCTGCCTTTGAGTAATAATTTTTCCCTTGGGCGGTCTTCTTCTGCCCACTGGGAGATTTTGAGATTTTTGATAGCTGGTTCCATAATTTATAGCTGGTTAAAAAATAAAAAAAGTAAAAAATCGGATAATAAAAAAGTCCGCATCGAGCGGACTTTTTATAAACTCATATTTATATTAAGATTACTTGGCAGCCGTAACCTTTTTTGTAGTTGCTTTAGCAGGTGTAACAGCTTTGTCAGCACCAAGTCCTGTAACCAGTTTAGTCAGTTTAGAAACTTTATGAGCCGCATTATTTCTATGAATGATATTCTTTTTTGCAAGTTTATCGATCATGGAAGTAACTTCCTTCAGAAGAACTTCAGCATCTTTCTTTACCGTAGTGTTTTTAAGTCTCTTGATAAAAGTACGGGTGGTTTTAAGCTGATATTTGTTTCTATCTGCTTTAGCGTCGTTAGCTCTTATTCTCTTTAATGATGATTTGTGATTTGCCATCTTATTAAAATTCTATAAATAATCTCTTTTAGGATTGCAAAGGTAATTATTTTCCCAATAATTGCAAAATATTATCAAATCAGTATTCTATTATTCTTATTTTTGATCCGGCTATGATTAAAATAATACTTTGTATTCTTCTGATAATTAATCCCTTTAATCTGTTTGCATGGGGTTTTTTCGCTCATCAGCAAATTAATAAACTCGCTGTATTCACTCTGCCTCCCGCTATGGCTGGCTTTTATAAAAAGAACATTGTATTCATTACAGAGAATGCTGTAAATCCCGACAAGCGCCGTTATGCCATCAAAGAAGAAGCACCCAGGCATTTTATTGACCTTGATGAATATGGTGACAGTATTTTATTCATCCCTAAATTCTGGAAGGATGCCGTAGCAAAATATGGCGCGGATAGTCTTAATGCTCATGGCATAGTGCCCTGGCATATTTTTTTGATGAAGCATGAGCTGACCCAGGCTTTCTTACAAAAAGATGCAAAAAGGATATTGAGGCTCTCGGCAGATATCGGACATTATATCGCAGATGCTAATGTTCCACTGCATACGACTAAAAATTATAATGGACAACTTAGCAATCAGCATGGTATTCACGGGTTCTGGGAATCCAGGCTGCCCGAATTGTTTTTCAGTGAATATGATTTTTTTACCGGGAAGGCTTCTTATATTAATGCTCCCCAGCTCTCCGCATGGAATGCCGTTTATCATGCGCATGCAGCGGTGGATAGCGTCTTGTCTTTTGAAAAATCACTCAATATGAAATTTGAGGAGGATAAAAAATACTCTTTTGAAGAAAGAAACGGGAAGCCTGTGAAAGTTTATTCACGTGAGTATTCAGAAGCATATCACGCCATGCTTGCCGGACAGATAGAGCGTCAGCTGAGAGCTTCTATCAAAATGGTGGGAAATTTCTGGTTCACTTGCTGGGTCGATGCCGGACAACCGGATCTGAGTTTAATGGATGTAAATTTTACAGAGGAAGAAATGAAGGAAATGAAAAATACTTCTGATATACATGAGGGATGTAAGCATTGATTTCCCTATCATTCGGCCCACCTTTTTGTAGGGTCAATTCATGAATTGACCCTACAAAAAGGTGGGCTCATTTAATTTTAAACTCAGCCGTTATCTCAAATCTTAATTTTATTGTTTTAAAATTAATGCTGTTCCCATATTGATCATTTCGATATCCGGAACTTGAATTGGAACCTTGATTATAGCTGGTTTTATAATCCCAATATACAGGTGTTTCGGAAATAGTACCTTCTTGAATTTCTATTGGATCACCCAATTGTTCACCTATAGCTTCCAATAGATACCTGGCTTTTTCTTTAGCATTTTTGATCGCCTGAATTTTTAAATCTTTTCTGAATTGCTCAATTTTGGAATGTGAGAACCTGCTGATATAAGCCTGATCTATTCCCTGTGCATCAAGTTTGTCGAGGATGTCATCTATCTTGGAAGGGTCAGATAATTTGATAATGTAAAGCTTGCTTGCAAAAAACTCATGCTGTTTCCTTTTCTTATATGCCCATTGTTGTCCGAATACATTTTCTATCTGTAAATTCTCTTTCGCAATACCCGAAGCATTGACAGAAACTTGTAGCTCCTTCTCCAATTTATCAATCGCCACTTTCACTTTGTCTTTATTCAGGTACTCCTGAAGGACAATGGCGAAATATATTTCATCAGGGATAATTTCCATCTCCGCACTTCCTACAATGGTTATAGACTTTTTTTCTGTTAAAGGAACCTGAGCAATTGCCAGATTAGATATCAGAAGGGAACAAATTGAAGCAAAGATAATTCTGATCATAAAAAATGGGTAGTAAAAGATAGAAAAGAAACGAAAGCAACCTGAAAATTATTGTTTTCCCGGTAGAAGTCCCTTCTATAGCCCACCACTTAAGTGGTGGGCTATAGAAAGGGATTTGCATTTATTTCCTAAGCACTGAGCACCAAGCACTATTTAAACCAATTTCTTATACCGGATCCTCTTAGGCTCAACATCTCCCTGGCGTTTCTTACGGTTCTCTTCATAGTCACTGAAGTTACCTTCAAAATACACTACCTGTGAATCACCTTCGAATGCAAGTATATGGGTAGCGATCCTGTCCAGGAACCAGCGGTCGTGGCTTATGACCACAGCGCACCCGGCAAAATTCTCCAAGCCTTCTTCCATTGCCCTCAAGGTATTTACATCAAGGTCATTGGTTGGCTCATCGAGTAATAATAAGTTAGCACCCATTTTTAAAGTCATAGCCAGATGAACTCTGTTTCTTTCTCCACCGGAAAGCACACCTACTTTTTTCTCCTGATCTGATCCTGACAAATTAAATTTGCTGACGTAGGCGCGGGAGTTTATTTGAGTTTTTCCCAGCATCATCTGTTCGGTTCCTCCGGTAATCAGTTCAAATACAGTTTTATTCGGATCGAGTTGATTATGTTCCTGGTCAAGGTAGCCAAGCTGTACGGTTTCACCCACTTCAAATGTTCCTGAATCTGGTTTTACCTGTCCGGTAATTAATCTGAATAAAGTAGTCTTACCTGCCCCATTGGGTCCGATTATGCCGACGATACCTCCTTGTGGGAGAGAGAAGCTTAGGTTTTCGAATAGAAGTTTATCGCCATAGGCTTTAGAAACACCTTTCGCCTCTATCACTTTCGCACCGAGTCTTGGTCCGGGCGGAATGAATAATTCAAGCTTATCTTCTTTCTGTTTGGCTTCTTCTCCTAATAATTTTTCATAAGAGCTGATACGGGCTTTTGATTTGGCATGACGTGCCTTGGGTGCCATGCGTACCCACTCAAGCTCACGCTGTAAAGTTTTCTGTCTTTTGGATTCGGTTTTTTCTTCTTTGGCAAGCCTGTCGTGCTTTTGCTCCAGCCATGACGAATAATTTCCTTTCCATGGAATACCCTCTCCGCGGTCAAGCTCCAGAATCCATCCTGCGACGTTGTCAAGGAAATACCTGTCGTGGGTTACGGCAATGACTGTTCCTTTATATTGCTGTAAATGTTGTTCCAGCCAGTTGACAGATTCAGCATCCAGGTGATTGGTAGGCTCATCGAGCAGCAATACATCTGGTTCTTTTAATAAAAGCCTGCAAAGGGCCACTCTTCTTTTTTCTCCACCTGAAAGATTCTCGATTTTAGCGTCCGCAGGAGGACATCTCAATGCGTCCATGGCTCTTTCCAGCTTGTTGTCAAGTTCCCATGCATTGGTCGCGTCAAGTTTCTCCTGCACTGCACCCTGCCTGTCGATGAGCTTAGTCATGGCATCGTCGCTCATAGGCTCAGCGAATTTCATATTAATATCTTCGTATTCTTTTAAAAGATCCACGATCTCTTGCGCACCTTCTTCCACGATCTCTTTAACAGTTTTAGTGGGGTCAAGCTTAGGCTCCTGCTCTAAAAATCCTACAGTGTAACCTGAAGAAAAAGCTACTTCTCCAAGAAAGTCCTTATCCAGGCCTGCAATGATCTTCAAAAGAGATGATTTACCCGAACCGTTTAGTCCGAGTACTCCGATTTTGGCACCGTAGAAGAATGACAGGTAAATATTTTTTAATACCTGTTTTTTGGGAGGAAAGATCTTGCCGACTCCCGACATAGAAAATATTATTTCGTGGCTCATACCTGCTTTTTTATTGAATAGCCTGCAAAGATGCGAAAAAAAGGGTAAAAATTCACAAAGAAATGGGAAAGCTTGAGGAACTAAGGGGGTATTTTTAGAACTTTAAAGCGGCTTTTTCGTTCCTAGTTCCCAAAGCAAATTGATATTGTGAATAAATTTAATTTGTATTGTTAAATAATAAGTTATTTTTGCGAAAATATTAAGTGTGTAATATATGTACTGGACTTTAGAATTAGCCTCTTATTTAGAGGATGCGCCATGGCCGGCGACAAAAGATGAATTGATTGATTTTTCTATACGCTCAGGTGCTCCCATGGAGGTTGTGGAGAATCTTCAGGAGTTGGAAGACGATGGACAACCTTATGAAAGTATCGAAGAGATATGGCCCGATTATCCGACTAAAGATGATTTTTTCTTCAACGAAGACGAATATTAGTCGCATTCAGGAAATTATTTTTAAAAAGGAATGAATACTGAGCGGTTAAGCAGCTTCTGTTGTTTAACCGTTTTTTTAAATATCCAATATATTCGTCAATGGGATACTGGCTTGGGTAAAGATTAAAACTTAAAACTCCCTAAAATGCTTTCCGCCACCACCAAATCCTCCGGCGTAGTGATTTTAATATTTGAATAGCTTCCATCTATCAACCTTATTTGTTCTCCGGAAAATTCGGCTACACTTGCGTCGTCTGTAAAAGAAGGGAGTTCGGGAGTTTGGCAAGCTTTCGTGATTACGGAATATTTGAATGTCTGGGGAGTTTGTATGAGCCGGAAAGCAGCCCGGTCGGCAGATCTGTTTTTTTCTCCTTCTACAATTCTTATGGAATCTTTTAATGGAACGGCAGTGATGGCGTTGCCATACATTTCCGCTTTTACAAAGCTCTCATGGATGATCTCTTTAGTCACAAAGGGTCGCACACCGTCATGGATCGCCACCAGCGCTTCTTTTTCTTTGATACTATGTAACCCATTCTTAACAGATTGATAGCGGCTTGAGCCTCCGCTGACTATTTCAAGTGGGTTCTTCAAAAAATATTTACTGGCTATCACTTCCCAATTGGCAATTTCATTTTCCGGAAGCACAAGAATGATCCTGATATCAGAGGAGTAATCAATGAATCTTTTTAAAGTATGGATAAGGATGGGAATGCCTCCTATTGGAATGAATTGCTTTGGAAGCTCGGAGTTCATCCTGCTGCCGCTGCCGCCTGCGACGATAATAGCGTATTTTTGTAGAGGAGACATAGAAATCAAAAATTAAGTTGACAATGGACATTTCTTTGCTAATTGTCAACTGTCAACTCAAATCAAATAATGAGCATCACATCTCCATAACTGAAGAACCTATACTTCTCTTTGATAGCTTGCTTGTATGCTTTCATAACGAGGTCGAAGCCTCCGAAAGCGCAGGTCATCATAAGCAGGGTAGATTCAGGCGTATGGAAATTTGTGATTAATGCATTTGCTATCTTGAAATCGTAAGGAGGAAAGATAAATTTATCTGTCCAGCCCTGATTTGGTTTTAATCTGCCATTGGCCGAAGTAGAAGATTCGAGTGCTCTCATAGATGTAGTGCCTACACATACCACTCTTTTCTTATGGTCCAGCGCCTTGTTGACAATATTAGCGGTGGAAGCGGGAACATTGAAATTCTCCGAATCCATTTTATGTTTGGTAAGATCCTCTACATCCACAGCGCGGAAAGTTCCCAGTCCGACATGCAGTGTTACCGGTGCTATGGTTACGCCTTTGATCTCCAGTTTTTTAATTACCTGTTTTGTAAAGTGTAGTCCGGCAGTTGGTGCAGCTACAGCGCCTACATGTTCAGCATAAATAGTCTGGTACCTTTCTCTGTCGGATGGCTCGGATTTCCTTTTAATATATTTTGGCAGGGGAGTTTCTCCTAATGTATCGATGGTTTTATAAAATTCTTCATCGGTGCCGTCAAAAAGAAACCTAATGGTTCTACCTCTTGAAGTGGTATTGTCGATGACTTCTGCAACCAGGTCGCCATCGCCGAAGTAGAGCTTGTTGCCCACTCTTATTTTCCTTGCCGGGTCTACCAGTACGTCCCATAGATGAGCTTCAGGGTTTAATTCCCTCAGCAGAAATACTTCGATCTTTGCACCGGTTTTTTCCTTGTTGCCATAAAGGCGTGCCGGGAAAACTTTGGTATTGTTGATGACAAATACATCGCCATCGTCAAAATAATCTACAATGTCTTTGAAAACTCTGTGCTCAATGGTGCCCTTTGCGCGGTTCACCACCATCATTCTTGATTCGTCACGATTTTCTTTTGGATAAGATGCCAGAAGCTCTACAGGCAGGGTAAATTTGAATTCTGATAGTTTCATATTTAATATTACGGTATTAAATAAATAATACGATTTAAAATAAGGAGTGCAAATATAGGAAATCTTTTCTGATTCGACATGAGAATTTTTCAACAGAATTAAATGCCGCGGTTTGGTTTTACAATCCAATCAAAGACTTTTCTCTTGATCACTGCAAGTCATCCTGTTTTCTTCTTCGTCTTCGGGTATCTGATTGCCCTACCAGATTACCTATCCGGTTATTGCCAAAATGATTTCCATAAGAAGGATATTCATAATTG
>DATMOV010000363.1:0-3860 GCA_035568055.1 Cytophagaceae bacterium | reverse complement strand
TCCTTTAAATACACAGGAGCGCCACGCATTGACTTCACAACAATATTTTCGACTTCCCCGGGATCTTTAAACTCCCCGTCTATACGTACCGATCTCTTCATTTCCCCAACTTTAATAAGACCGGCAGACATAGTTAAATTTTCAAATTTTACGGCTCGTTCAATATCATCCATCGTGATTTGATAAGACTGCATCTTGTACATATCAACATCAATCTTAAGCTCTCTTTCAAGAGCGCCGACCATATCAACGCGGGTAATTTCTTTCAGGCCTTCAATTTTATCTTTCGCTTGCTCTGCATAAATTTTTAATTTATCATTTTCAAAATCACCTGCTATGTTTACATACATAATCGGAATATCTGAAAAATTGATTTCCATAACAATTGGTTCTGCCGGAAGATCTTGCGGAAGATCATTTTTTGCCTTGTCCACAGCATCTTTCACTTTTTGCTTGGCAATGTTTACATCAATATTTGCGTTAAATTCAACAGTGATATTAGAAAAATCTTGCAATGAATTACTCGTACATTTTTTAACTCCATTGATGGATTTTATCTGTTTCTCCAATTCCTTGGTCACCAGATTTTCCATATCAGTAGGTGATGTTCCAGGATATGCCGTCTGAACATTAATAGTCGGAATGACGATATCAGGAAACTGCTCTTTAGGTAATTTTATATAAGAAAAAATACCAAAAGCTGTAATAATAATAGTCATTATATAAATGCTGGTCTTATTATCAATGGACCAGCTCGTAGGCCCGAATTCTTTAAATGGATTTTTCATCTCTTAAAATTTATATGTTTTCGTTTTGACAGAGTCTTCATTTGTTAATGAAGACTCGCTAGAACTTTATTTGTTGTCCTGCTGTAAGGTCCTGAAATCCTGAAGTGATAAGTAGGTCTCCTTCTTTTAGTCCTTCCTTTATTTCAATCTTATCCAGATATGATTTACCTGTTTTAACAAATTGCTTTTTCACTTTATAAGCATTGCCTGCTTTTTCAGCCACATATACATACTGGCCCGCATCCGACTGCTGAACAGTATTTATCGGAGCAACGAGAGCCGACTTATTGCTGTAATCATTCACTTTTACCTTCGCGATCATATTAGGGCGCAATGCAATGTTCTGACCTTTGAGAGCCACTTCGATTTTAAAAGTTCTGTTCGTAGGATCAATTACATTGGTTTTTTGAGTTACTTTTCCTTTGATGTCAACACCTGCATCGGGCAAACTTATAAGTACATCATCACCGATGTTTATTTCTCCAAGATATGCTTCAGCAACTTCTGCAACTACTTTAAATTCCGACAGATTAACAACCCTGAATATAGGCATTCCTGGAGCTGCAGCCTCACCTTGCTTCGATCTCACTTCGTCAACCGTACCATCTATGGGAGATTTAATTTTAGTCATGGCATATTGTCTCTGCAATGTAGCTAGTTTGTTTTCCAGCGACTCTTTATTATTCTTTGCTGTCAGATATTGAACTTCAGTTCCCACCTTCTGATCCCATAATCCTTTTTGCTTTTCATACATGGTGTTGGCAAAAGAAAGCTGGCCTTTCACTTCTTCTATATTGTTCGCAAGTACAGATCCGTCAATTTCTGCCAAGACCTGTCCTTTTCTGACTTTATCTCCGACCTCAACATTCACCCTTTGAAGGATTCCGGGAGTTTCCGGGCTCACCTGTACATTTTTATCAGAATCAACTCTCCCTTGTATTTCTATGTAATGATTAAAGTTTGCAGGAGCTACTTTGGTAACAGCAATATCTTTTACTTTTTGATCAGTAGCTGAAGCATCTGGCTGAGCACCCAGTTCCTTTTCAAGTGTTTTAATTTTAGCATCCAGGTCTTCTCTTTGCTTCTTTAAATCTGAAAGCACTTCCTTTTTAGCTTCTGGCGTATCAGCTTTTTTTGAACAGGCACCTACTATAAGTGCGGCGAAAAAAATTATAATGTAGATTGGTTTCATTTGATTTATTTGATTTTAAAATTTCTGTTTAATTATTCTGTATATAATGTTCCTGAAGCTTTTTGCAGATCTATTTTCGCAACGATGGCATCATAAAGAGCCGAGAAATAATTGGTCTGCGCTTCTTTTTGTGAAGCCTCGGCGTTTACCACTTCAAGATTAGAACCAATGCCGGCCTGGTATTTAATTTTTGTAACACGCACTACCTCTGCAGCCAGGTCCATATTTCTTTTCTGAGTGGTAAGGGTTTGCAGACTGTTTTTATAATTGATATGAGCCTGCCTGCCTTGCAGATCAATACTTTTCTTTAGTTGCTCAATATTATTTTCTGTTTTTACAATTGAAAGTTTTGCCTGCTGCACTTTATAATGTTTGCTCATGCCATCAAAAATCGGCACCGATAAATTAAATCCATACATATTATAAGAATAATATTTATTGACGAATAACTGTCCGATAGATTTATCCTGCCTGAAGAGGCCTGCAGTACCGAAAGCAGTGAGTCTGGGAATATATCCGGCATTGATATTCTTTTTGTCAAATGTCTGGAGCTTCTTTTGCGTTTCAAGAATTGAATACTCTATTCGTTGTGCAGGATCTATAGCACCCATAGGAGGTGCTACAGAATCAATTTTTATACTATTCAAATTATCAGCAAGAGAAATATTCTGCTCCAACGGCATATTCATCTGAAATTGAAGCAAAAGTTTACTTACTTCCATCATATTTTCAGATTTTAGCTTTTCAGTAATCAGGTTATTGTAGGATACTTCAAGCCTGTCTACATCAATTTTTTCGGCAAGCCCGGCTTGATTCATAGCACGTGTTTGATAAAGGGTACTGTCAAGACGGCTTAGATTTACATCCAGCAGCTTCAATCTTTCCTGATTGATCAGCACCATATAGTAAGCCTTGGTAACACCTTCCACTGCCTGAGTTTTTGTTTGAACAATATTTTTCTTCGCCAATTCTTTATAAGTGCTTGATGAGGAAATTGCTACTACATAAGACCCATCAAACAAAAGCTGACTAACGGTCGCATTAGCATCGGCAGAACTTCTCAATTGAAAAAAGTTTGGCCTGGCAATAACTTCTCCTACAGATTTTGTAGGATCAAATGGAACAATACCGCCTGCAGGATTATTCTGGTAAAAGAAATTTTTTAGTTTTGGATTATCCACGATCGAAACAGCACCGCTAACCTGCGGTAAGCCTATAGCCCTGATCTCTCCTACCCTTTCCAGAGCTGACTGATAGTCGACCTGGGCATTTTTAACATTGGTCTGGTTTTGTAAAGCATAACTTATACACTGCTGCAATGTATAAGCGCTGTCCTTCTGGCTGTATCCATAGCTCGAAATCAGGACAAAAAATAAAAATAAAATTGAACGGTTCATCTTGTTTGTAATAGTTTAATAGTAATGTTTAATCTTCTTCTTTAATTTGTTTGTATTTATTGATAAGCTTATGCCCCTTCAATGTGCAGATTCCGTAAAGAAAATGCTCTATGAACTGAAGCTGCACTTTCTGAATGTTGAACTTTGGCGTAGGAAAAACTAATGGGTTAAATGACATTTGTATTTGTTCCAGCCGCAGACGTGAAAGAATTTCCACATCTATTTCACTTCTGTATAATCCCTTTTCAACCCCGCTTTTTAAGTTATGGATAAGTGACGAATGAATACATTTTTCTTTATGATCTGTAAAAGCCTTCCATGCCTTGGTATGATGCTTCTGAATCTCAATGAGCAGGGAAGGATTAATATTCTGGAATATCTCCCTAAGGTGCTGCGATATTCTAAGAACCTCATCAATAGGATCAGTGGCGACCTCCTGGATCTTTTTCATGATCATCTCTGTTTCGGCCATATGGTCCTTTG
>DATMOV010000362.1:0-4019 GCA_035568055.1 Cytophagaceae bacterium | reverse complement strand
AAATTATGAATTTTAACATTATTATAAGACCCATATATAAAATATGAAATTTCTTTACTTTATTTTAGGCTGCTGTACATTTTTTAATGGTATTATTTTTTTGATTTTCGGAATAATCATAGATACATCTTTTTATTTATGGCTTGGAGGTAGATTTGGAAAAGAAGAGGTGGAAATTGTTTTTTCGAGTTCATTCTTCTTTATATATGCTCTTTTTATACCCCCATTAAGAACGGTCGAATATGATAGTGAGAATTTATATGTTTCTGACCGATAAAAAGATTAGTGTTGCCCTCAATGAAATTGTCAAAATAAAAAGAAAAGGTTTTTTAGGAATGATGGGTAGAAAGAAAGGCTTTCTTCTTAATCCTTTTGGTAGAAATCAATATGTTGTTGAAATAACTCTGAAATCAGAATCTGGATATGGTAGTAAGATTGCATTCTTATCTATGCCTTATGGTTTGTTTCAGATTCCTTTATCCCAAACAGAACCCTTTGTTACTTTTCTTAAAGTGCTTAAAGGAAAAGGGATAGATATTGAAAGAAATTTTTAGAGATAAAGAGACAAAAAAATGAAACTTTTAAACTACACCCTGTTTTTATTGTGTGTTATTCTCGCTTCATGTTCTTCAGAAGAAAAGAAACCAGTAGTTACTTCCGATGATCGTTTTGAACTTGTACCTTATCCGGAAAAGTATGCGAAGGATAAGCCAGCTACAGATACTAATGAGATTCCTAAAAAAGATACTTCGTTGGTAACCAGCGATATCGATTCAAACGAAAGGATAAAATTCTGGAATGATTATGTAGTACCTATTCTTAAACAAGAAAGAGAAAAGGTTATTTCTTCTATTGACTTTCCTTTGGAAGGCGAATGGGCGTATATGATTGGTTTAAAGAAAACCGGAATTGAAGCTACACGGAGTGAATTTATTGAAAATTATGATAAGTTATTTAACCATGATTTTATGAATGCTTTATCGAAACAATCATATAAAGACCTTTACCTGGATAATGGAGTATCAAATATTTCTTTTGGTGTCGGGAAAAGCACTGGCGATTACGAGGGATCTGTCATATTAAAGTATATACAAGTTGACAGTATTTATAAATTGAGATTTATTCAAGGTGCCGGGGGTAATTTTTATAGTGAATAACATTTTAACGCTTATAAATCATTCACCAATACTCTTAACAGCATCTATATCAACCGAACGATTTTCTATTAAAAGATAAAAGACACGTTGCTTAAAGAACTTCCGGTTTGATTGATGATTTTTTTAGGTGTACCTTTTATATCAATAATAAAATAAATAATTCAAATGAAACAAGCCCTGAGATTTATAGCAGCAACAACACTAATATTTTCTTGTAATAAAACTCCGGAGGGATATACAGCAAAATCTTTCTTTACTCAGGATTCTTTATATAAGATAAGTTTGTATTTGCCTATGGAGTTGGACACGTTTTATACCTGGACAGATTTGGATGACTTCCGGTGTGCAGATGAGAAGAAGTATCGCTTTTCTAAATCTTCCTTTCCTCATTATAAAGAAACAGGATTCTATTCTACTACTTATTTAGATTCAGTTTACAACTTGACAATAGTGCATAACAATGAATTCTGGTGCAAAGAAGAACTGGGATATGGATCAATTCTTGATTCTAAAAAATATGTAGAGAACTTAAAACGTCACTCGAACCTTGATGACGTTCCTGTCAAGATTTTAGAAGTAAAGAAGTCCGTAATTCATGACAGAGACTTCTTATTAGCATTATATCAAATGAATGAAAAAGGCAGTAAATATGAGACTCATTATCTAAAAGGGATAACCTTGATTGATACAAATAGGATTACTTTTGATTATCGTTGCAGAAGTTCTAATTGCAATAAGTTCATTGAAAGAATGAAGAAATCTATTGAGTCTGTTAAAATTGAGAAGCAGAAAAAATAAAGAAATAAAAAATGCGAAAAATAAAATCGGAAATAAAAAAGCTTACTTTCATCTATTTCATCCGTTATAAACGATTCACTCCCCTCCCATTCTTGATAGTATCTACATTCTAACAGAACGATCCTTCCTATAAAGAGATAAAAACAGTTTTGGCTTAAGGAGAAAAAGTCTAAGTTTATAAAAAGTTGAGGAAAAGTGAAACAATTGTGAGTTAATAGACGATATGATTCCAAACCTCAGCCATACTTCCAAATTACACTTTATAACACTATGAATTTCAGCATAATATATCAATACAGACCAATCATGTGGAAAATGTTGTCTTGCTTATAAAGAGGGCATAGAATATTATAGCCCATCATATTCATCCATTTTTTATTTTTTACTGCTCCGCCTATTTACAGCGCTAATTGATCGCAAGCTTGGAAAACCTAATAGAAGCAGCATTTTTTTTCTGGCCTGCATTCGACCGAACAAAGGCGAAAAACATCCGTTATACAAATATTATTTTATACAAACATAATATATGGAGATTGGAGTAGATAGTTTTGCAGCCATGTTTAGTGGCAACAGCAGCAAAACCATAAATGATACGGATGCGCTGGCACAATTGCTTGAAAGAATAGAACATGCAGACCATGCAGGTCTTGACGTATTTGGGATCGGGGAGCATCACCGCAAGGGTTTTCTTGATTCTGCGCCTACCCTTATTCTGGCCGCTGCTGCTGCCCGCACAAAGCATATCCGTCTTACCAGTGCTGTTACAGTGCTTAGTGCAGCCGACCCGGTAAGAGTATTTCAAAACTTTGCAACATTGGATCTGATTTCCCGTGGAAGGGCTGAAATGGTGGTAGGGCGTGGTTCATTCATAGAGGCTTTTCCACTGTTTGGCTATAACCTGCAGGATTATGATGAGCTGTTTGCCGAAAAACTTGACCTCTTACTTAAAATTCGCGGGAACGAGTTTGTTACATGGTCAGGTAAATTCCGTCCTGCTCTTAAGAACCAGCCTGTTTATCCGAGACCAATGCAGGATTTCATACCTATTTGGTTGGGTGTAGGTGGCACACCCGAATCCTTCATTCGTGCAGGCGCTCTCGGACTATCGCTAATGGTTGCTGTAATCGGCGGCGAAACACATCGCTTTCGTCCCTTGATAGATCTTTATCGGGAGGCAGGGAAAAGAGCCGGGCATCTGCCCGAACGATTGAAAGTAGGGATGCACTCGCTGGGCTATGTGGCAAACACCAGCCAACAAGCATTGGATGATTTCTATCCGGGCTATGCTGAGTCAATGACCAAAGTTGGCAAAGAACGTGGATGGCCGCCGATGACAAGAAGCTGGTTCGAGGCTCAGATTGGACCAGAAGGTGCGTTACTGGTTGGTAAACCTGAAGAAGTGGCGGAAAAAATTCTCCGCCATTCCGATGCTCTTGGCGGTATTTCCAGACTTACTTTTCAGATGGATAGTGCCGAATTACCCCATGAAAAATTGATGCGGTCTATTGAGCTTATTGGTACACGTATAAAACCATTGGTTCTTGATAAACAATAATAAAAATCAAATAAAAAAATAACGTTTCACAAAGAATTATGTTAAAACAAGGAACCCAGGCACCGGATTTTGAACTCAACTCAACTCCAGATCAGAAATTAAAATTGAGTGAATTACACGGTAAAAAAATTATCCTCGCATTTTATCCTGCAGACTGGAGTCCCGTGTGTAGCGACCAGATGACTCTCTACAATGAACTGCTGAAATTTTTTACCAGGCATAATGCGCAGCTAATAGGTATTTCGGTGGACAGCAAGTGGTGTCATTTAGCATTTTGTGAAGCGCGCAAGTTTCATTTTCCTTTGCTTGCAGATTTTGAACCCAAAGGTGCAGTAGCCAGATTGTATGAGGTTTATGATGAAAAAGAAGGAGAGAGCCAGCGTGCATTGTATGTATTAGATGAAAAGGGAATCATCCGTTGGAACTACTTGTCTCCTGTCGGTATAAACCCGGGAGCTGATGGAATACTTGGCGCTCTCGAAAATATAGATAAATTAAAATCATGACAG
>DATMOV010000361.1:0-2287 GCA_035568055.1 Cytophagaceae bacterium | reverse complement strand
TTCTATCGTAGGAAAATCCGGCTGTGGAAAATCAACGCTGTTGTATATTCTCTCCACCATGGATACAGACTACGAAGGAACAATGAGCATTCACGATAAAAAGCTCACGGGGCTTGATCAGGATTCTTTAGCCAGATTCAGGAATGAGCATATCGGATTTGTTTTTCAGTTTCATTATCTGCTTCCTTATTTTTCCGTTCTTGATAATGTGATGATTCCCGCGTTGAAATTAGGAAAATATTCGAGGGAAGAAATCGAGCACAGAGCCTGCGAAAAACTACGCCTGCTGGAGATGCACGAATTCGCGTCCAAGCCTTCCAATAAGCTTTCAGGCGGCCAGCAGCAAAGAGTCGCCATTGCGAGAGCGCTCATCAATGACCCGCTGATCATCATGGGTGATGAGCCTACCGGAAATCTGGATTCCAATAATTCAAGAAACGTTTTTGAAATATTTAAAGAGCTTACCCATTCTCAGAATCAAACCATCATTGTAGTTACACATGATGAAGAGTTCGCGAAAAATACAGATCGTATCATTGAAATGAGGGATGGTGAAATTATTTAGCGAGAATACCTCTAAGGTTTTTTTTAAACCGTAAAGTCTGCGCTGTATATAGGCAGTTGTAATTCCACCACCATATTACTGTATTTTCAAAAACCTTATAGGTATTCGGTTGCATGTATAATACTTAAGAGCAATAAAAAAAGCTCCATTAGGAGCTTAAACTTTATAATAATTAAGTCAGATTTATCTGCGCTTTATCATTTCATTGTTCAACCAACCTTATACTCCGAAACTCTCTCCACACCCGCAAGTCCTGGTTGCGTTTGGGTTAATGAACTGGAAACCTTTGCCGTTGAGTCCATCGGAGAAGTCAAGGGTGGTACCTAATAAGTATAGCAAGCTTTTCTTATCAACGAGGATTTTCACTCCTTTATCTTCAAAGATCTGATCAGCCGGGTTAATCTGGTTGTCGAAATCAAGGTCATACATGAGTCCGGAGCAACCTCCGCCTTTCACGGATACCCGGATGTTATAATTTTCATCATAACCCTCTTTTTGACGCAGGCCACTAACATGTTCTTTGGCTTTTTCGGTAATATTTATCATAACTTAAAAAGTTTTGTCCTGAATGGTAACTTTTTTCAACATCTTTTAGTTCCCTTCTCTTTTTTGAAAGGAAGATTTATTTAAATTTAACAGAATATTCTCACTAAAAAAAGGCTTCCTTATGCTTAAAGTAGAACACATTGGAATAGCTGTAAAAGATCTGGCAGCTTCTAATAAGCTTTTCGCGAAACTGCTGGGTGTGATGCATTATAAAGAAGAGATCGTCGAATCTGAAAATGTAAAGACTTCCTTTTTTAAAGCAGGTGAAGCAAAGATTGAGTTGGTTGCCGCGATGGAAGGGGAAAATGCTATATCAAGATTTATAGAAAAGAAAGGAGAAGGAATACATCATATCGCATACGCGGTAGACGATATTCACCAGGAAATAAAAAGATTAAAAAGTGAAGGATTTATTTTTGTTGATGAAGAACCGAAAAAGGGTGCAGATAATAAATTGATTTGTTTTTTACATCCCAAATCCACCAATGGGATATTAATAGAATTGTGCCAGGACTTGAAATGAAATATAGGTTGGGATAATTAATTTACCCAGCCCCTGGTACCTTTTTTCTTGGCAGCCTTATGTTCTCTCTTGCATTTAGCGTCTTTTCTGGTACAGGAAATCCCACCGAGCAGAAAAGTGAACAGAATTAAAAAGAATATTTTCCTTTGCATAAAGATATTACATCACCATGTGAGGATTGTTCTTTCTTAGTTTTTTAACCTTCTTCGCATTTTGTTTGCATTTAGGGTTTACACGGGTGCATGAAGAAAGCATGGTGCTTCCAAGTAAAGTAATGATCGAAACGAACAAGATGGCTTTTTTCATTTTGTCAAGATTTAGTTTCCTTTTAAAAAGCCAAATTTAGTTATTTTCCCATAAATAGAAAATAGCTATCTTTAAAAACATATAAAATTATGTTTAAAAGTGAATTATGTCAGAAAAAAGAACTGAATTAAGCGAAATAGGGGAATTTGGATTGATTGACCGCATAAAAAATAAAACCAAGATTAGTAATAAAAATACCGTATTAGGAATAGGAGATGATGCTGCTGTGATCAATGCAGGAGAGGAACTGCTTTTAATTTCCACCGATATACTTTCTGAAGGAGTTCATTTTGACCTCACGTATATGCCTATCAAGCATTTGGGATATAAAGCCGTGGCAGTGAATG
>DATMOV010000360.1:0-4065 GCA_035568055.1 Cytophagaceae bacterium | reverse complement strand
ATGAGATATACTTCTTATGCCATGATCGTCTCTACCATCGCAGTCTGCATCCACTACATTTGCAGTTCAGAAATAAAACTTTTCAGCTTTTCCAAAGAAATTTATTTACTCAGCGCAGCTATGGCAGTATTTTCCACCGTCATCCCTGCCTTGCTGCTTTCAGAAGGCATCCGCATGATAGGTTCAGGAAGGGCTTCGATTATCGGAAGCATCGGCCCGGTATCCACCATCATTCTCGCCTATATTTTTCTTGGGGAAAACATCACTTTATATCAGCTGCTGGGCACAGCGCTGGTACTAACAGGTGTATTAACAGTGAGTGGAAAGGGAGGAAATAATAAGATCTTTAATGGCCGAAAGACTTAACCAAGCATCGCCCTTAACAATCCCCGCATTTCAGAAACTGAAGAAATATTAAAATGAGCGATGGATGGTGAATAGCCCACCTTAAGCGTATAAGATGATTCCGGCATAACAGAAAATGTATCCTCATCGGTCAGGTCATCACCTGCGGCAAGAATAAAATCATAAGGTTCATGCAGCCATCTTAACGCGGCCACACCTTTATTGATCCCGGCATTTTTTACTTCAACCACTTTGTTGCCTTCCAGAATTTTGATAGGCATATTGGTAGTCAGGTATTGTAAATTATTGATAAGCTCTCTTGACCTTAATTCGCCCAATGCTTTATCAGCCTTGCGATAATGCCATACCAGGGAAAAATCTTTGGTTTCAATGAAAGAGCCGGGAGTTCTGTCTACATACAATTCCAATATTGGACGGATGTCCTTTTTCCATTCATCGCTGAGATAATCTATAAGGCTCCAGTAAATTCTTCCTTCTTTCAACCATACACCGTGTTCGGCGATCATATCTATTTTGGTATTCCCGAACCAGTCTTCCAGGGTATCTTTATCTCTTCCGCTTATAATAACTATTTTATTTTTAGGATCAGCGGAAAGCCGGTTCATCAGTACCTTTAAATCATCATCAGGCGCCACCTTTCGTGGATCTGCATTGAAGCCAATTAATGTACCATCATAATCAAGAAAGATAAGGCGGCTCTTAGCACTTTTGTAATGATCTACGATCTGCTGCCTGAGTCCATAGTTCAGCCTGCGAATTTCAAAATGACGCTGCCTGTCTTTTATTTCTTCCAGCTCCTGCATGAATACATGTACCCAATGATGTATATCGTACCGCCGGAGTATATTCTGCAATTCATAGTTTCTCCTTTGCTGCTCTTCTTTTGGCATAGTTAGCGCCTGATGGAGAGCATCCACGATCTGGTTTATATCGTGCGGATTTACAATAATTGCTTCCGACAATTCTTTGGCAGCCCCGGCCATTTCGCTCAATATAAGCACTCCGGTCTGATCTGTTTTACTGGCGATATATTCCTTGCATACAAGGTTCATCCCGTCCCGTAGAGGCGTGACCAGCGCAACATCAGACATGGTGTAGAAGGCGGATAGGGACTGAAATGGAAAGCCGCGATAGAAATAATATACCGGAGTCCAGCTCATCGTTCCGAATTTTCCATTGATCCTTCCTACCAGCTCATCAATTTCCATTTTAAGCTGTTTGTATAATGGCACTTTATCGCGTGATGGCACCAGCACAAATATCAGAGAGATCTTTTCTTTATACTCCGGGTATCTGCTCAGAAATTCATACAAGGCCTTGAGCCTTTCGGGTATCCCTTTGGAATAATCGAGGCGATCTATAGAAATAATCAATTTCTGGCTTCCCAGCGTATCACGGTATTTTTTAATTTCTTCTATTGTATCGGGAGACAATGCGGCATTTTCAAATTTCTGATAGTCGATACCCATGGGAAAAGAATCTACATTGCAAAGCCTGCTGCCTACCCGCATCTCTCCCATTTTATTGTCAATCCCTGTAATCCTGCTGACAGCGCTCAAAAAGTGCCGGACATCATCATAAGTATGAAAACCCAGCAGATCTGCGCCAAGCATTCCCTTCAACAATTCTTCTCTCCATGGCAGTATCCTGAAGATCTCATAAGACGGAAAAGGTATATGCTGAAAAAATCCGATGCTCGCCTCCGGGAGTTTTTCCCGGATCATACTCGGAAGCAAGAGCAGTTGATAATCGTGTATCCAGATTATATCATCTTTCTCTGCATGCTGTATGATGGCCTCGCAGAAAAGTGTATTGACATATTTATAAGATTCCCAGTATTCTTCTTCAAACTCTACATATTTGGGAAAATAGTGAAACAAAGGCCATAAGGTGCTGTTAGAGAAACCTTCGTAAAATTTTTCAATATCATCCTTCGTGAGATAAACCGGGGCCATATTTTCCTTTTTCAAAACCTCTTCGACCTCGGCTTTTTCGCCATCTTCATGGAGGTATAAGCCAGGCCAGCCGATCCAGATATTATCACCCTGCTTATAAATAGATCCAAGGCCAGTGGCTAACCCTCCGGCACTGGTAACATAGGTTAATTTTCCATCTTTTTTTTCAATGCTGACCGGTAAACGGTTTGATACGATGATGGTCTTCGCCATTAGTTAAAAAAATCTATACGCTGTATTTAAATTATAAACCCGATAACGATGATTTAGTTAGAAAAAATCTTTGTTTTTTGAGGATAAACATCAGACATAACAGCCGTCACCCTGGGAAACAACAGCGTGTTAGGAACATAATATTGGCAGAAAATTTATATTAAAGACAAAGTCGTTTAGGGAACTATGATCGGGCACGAATATAGTTGTCTGGAATTATTTTCGAGGTAAGCCAATAGAGGGAATCCTTTGAGTATAAAGCAGTATTAAAAGGATGGAAAACTGAAAAACAATAATAATCAGTTTGAAAAGTTTACTAGGTTGGGTAATTTGTATTAAAAGAAAAACCATTCCATGAAAAATATACTTCTTATTTTGCTTTTGCTCCTTGGCTCGTTAAATCTTGTATCCGGACAAAATTATCTGAACATCAAAAACACTAAAACAGGTGAGTCGAGAGTGATCGAAAATGACAAGACCATTTTCTTCAAAATAAATGGAGACAGCGCTTATAGCAAAGGCGTGATACAACAAATTAAAGACAGCAGTATAGTATTATATCTGCCGAATGAAGATGAGAATCCTCTGGTAGAATATAAGATCGCTGAATTTGCCTCTATCAGAAAACCCGGAAAATTCCATTCTATTATCAGGGTTGTCAGCGCTCCTGTATTTGTGGTAGGTGGCATCATGGTAATGGCGGGAACTATAGGAACAATATCACCAAGAGGCAGCGGTGTCGGCGGTGATACCAATAGTGAAAAATCCCATGAAGGGCCGGTTCTTCTGGCTGCTGGAGCAGGGATTCTTGGCCTGGGCCTGGTCCCCTATCTTATTAAAGCGAAAACTTATGATTTCAGGAAAGATTGTATACTGGAGATTAAGAATGATTAAAATTGCACCCTCTTAATCACTTTCCCCTTTTTATTATATTCAAGCCAGACCCCAGTCTTTTTACCTTCCAGATAGTCGCCTTCAAAATTCAGGCAGCTGGTTTTTTCGTTATAGTAGCGCCAGTGGCCTTCTTCTTTGCCATTTTTGTAGGGGCCTTCAAATGTTTTCATTCCCGACTCATTATAAAAAACCCACTCGCCTTCGGGATTGCCATTCTTGTAGTAACCTTTATTTTTGAGCTTACCATTTTCATGATATTGATACCACAGACCTTCATACATCCCACTTCTAAAAAGACCGGTTCTTTTAATTTGTCCGCTGGAATAATAAGTGGTGGATGAATCTTCTTCGGCTCCTTCTTTCCAGTTCTCTTTGCTCATGAGCTTTCCATCAAAGTCGTAGTTTTTCACTACGCCATCAAGAAAGCCATTTTTATAATTTTCTTCGGTATTTAATTTTTGATTGGGATAATAATATTTCCAGAGCCCTTCTTTTTGTCCGTTAAGAAGTGTGCCTTCAGCTTTGAGCTTGCCATCGGAATAGAATTCCTTGGTGGGTTGGGTGAAAGCAGTTTGAAGAGAAAGAAAGAGAGCGAGAAACAGAGCGAGAGCGGGCTTGATCCTTAAATTCTTTATAA
>DATMOV010000359.1:0-3351 GCA_035568055.1 Cytophagaceae bacterium | reverse complement strand
TATATTTTCGCCAATAATTCCCATGGAGAGAGGGAAAATTGTGCCAAAAACAGGTAGGGGTCCTAAAGTCGTGATTTAGACATATCTTTACAATTAAACATGAAATTTTGTCTGGTTTATATAGAATAATTAATTCAATCTTGAAATATCGCACATAGATGAGTGAGCAAAAAAAATTAAGAAGGGAATTTCAATTGAAGGCGTTTGACCGCCTGCTGACCATTATGGATGAGCTCAGGGAGCAGTGTCCATGGGATAAAAAGCAAACCATTCAGTCGCTGAGGTATTTAACCATCGAGGAAATGTTTGAGCTTTCAGATTCCATCATGGAAAATAACATGACGGAAATCAAAAAGGAATTAGGTGATGTGCTGCTGCATATTATATTTTATGCCCGTATTGGCTCTGAAAGCGGTGATTTTGATATTGCCGATGTGATGAATTCGCTGTGTGATAAGCTTATTTCCAGGCATCCTCATATTTATGGAGATGTGAAAGCGGAGAACGAAGAAGCTGTCAAAAAAAATTGGGAACAGCTTAAGCTCAAAGAGAAGGACGGCAATAAATCTGTATTGGCAGGAGTACCTAAATCCCTTCCCGCCATGGTAAAAGCCATGCGGATACAGGAAAAGGCAAGAGCGGTTGGTTTTGACTGGGATGATAAATCGCAGGTATGGAAGAAGGTAGAAGAAGAAATGCAGGAATTTAAAGCTGAATTTAATATTGATGATGAACAGAAGATCGATAAAGAAAAAGCAGAAAATGAATTCGGAGATTTGTTATTTTCATTAATCAATTATGCACGCTTTATAGGTATTAATCCTGAAGATGCATTGGAGCGCACCAATAAAAAATTCATCAAAAGATTTAACTACCTGGAAGAGGAGTCGAAGAAAGATGGGAAGCAGCTCAATGAGATGAGCCTCGCTGAGATGGATGAGTATTGGGAAAAAGCGAAGAAGATTTGATCTCCCCCGGTCCTCCTGAAGGAAGGGGAGTATCCGTCGCTATTTGAACTTCAAGCTAAAAAACACCCCCGAGAATATCAGCATAAAACCTATCCAGACATATATATTAAACGCTTCGTGGTAAAAGAAGAACCCGCCTGCTACCGATAAAATAATTCCGAGATAATAAATGATGGATATTTTTGAGGCCTCCTCTTCCCTATATGCTTTCGTAAGGAAATATTGTCCGAAGTGGGAAAGGATACTTACACCTAACAAGATCAGCATCTCATAAAAAGTTGGCACGACCCAATGCCAGATTGCAAAAGGCAATACAATAGGAATGCAGATCAATGTAAAATAAAAAATAATCAGCCAGGGGTTATTGTCATTTCTTATAACCCGCACAGTAAAATGGGCAAGCCCCGAAAAGATCGCGGCGGATAAAGCCACTGCCAGATCTAGTCCCGATATCCTGCTATCAAAACCTTTTATCAAAAAAACGCCTGCAAAGGATATCAGGAAGAATAGCCATTGGACTTTCTTCCACCTTTCGCCAAGAAATATATGTGCAAGGAAAACGATTACGAATGGCGAAAGGTAAGAAATAGTTACAGCGCTGGCCAGCGGAATATGATGAATTGTGTAGAAAAATGTAAGCAACGAGGCTGCACCGAAAACACCTCGTAAAAACAGCAATGAAGGTTTCTTACCACGAAGGGAAATATTGTTCTTCCACAAAATCAACAAACAAAAAGCAAAAGAGATTACAGATCTGAATAGTATGATTTCACTAACCGGAATCCCTGGTAAGGCTTTTACCAATAATTGCATGGCCGTAATCAGCAATACCGAAATGACCATAAACTGAATACCTGGTGAGAGCATGGATTTATTGTGCTGCGAATTTCATTACTAGGCAAATGACACTTAGTTTACAAGAAAAAATATGCGGCTAAATATGGAATTGTGTTAAAGAAATACCGAAACAATCCAATAGCTAAACGCGCGTTTTTAGCGTGATAAGATTAATCCTTTACCATACCACCAGGTAAATATAAGAAGATGTATGCCTCCAAGGGTTCTTTCCTATAAATCTTTAGGAAGTACCGTTATATTCCACAAATCCAACTAACAACTATTTTTTATCCTTTGCGCAAGGACCGTTATCCCAAGTCGTAACGCCGGCTGATTCTGCTCTGCAGACGTTGGAATAGGTTTTTTCGTCACATCCGCATACAGGATTATAATCCTGAGCACAGACCACTTCCTTCTTTACTTTGGTTTCATCTATGCAAGGTTTTTTCCCAGAAGAGTTACAACTTAATATGGCAAGAGAGGAAGCAAAAAATACTAGCTTTTTCATAAAAATGGAGTTTGTTTCAAATACATAATCGTTTAATCAGCAAAATGTTTGGGTATATAAAATACAAAGTTCTGCCTTTTACTCAGTACTCAATACTCGCCCATTAAATATCCAAACTCTCTCCTTATATTTCCGTTACAAATATAAAAGGCCGATCATGCAGCATAGAAAAAATATGGTAGTAAAAGCTTCAGAGGTTCAATTGGATATTAATAATATTGCAGCCCGAAAGGAGCCCAGAAGAGTGCTGATGTGCAGCCCGGATTACTTCGATGTCGTCGATGTTAAGAATCCATATATGGAAGGCAATGCAGGCAAGATAGATAAAATGCTGGCTTGTAAGCAGTGGGCCTTCCTGAAAGAAGGTTACGCTAAGCTTGTTGAGAATGGTGTATTGGAAAAATTTATTGAGCTGAACGGAGCCGAAGGTTGTGAGGATATGGTTTTTGCCGCCAATCAAAGTTTTCCGTGGATCACGGAAGCGGGAGAAAAAGTGGTGATCATGAGTAAAATGCGGCATGCTTCAAGGCAGAAGGAAGTGCCGTTTTTCGAAAAGCTATATGCTGATCATGGATATAAGATTATGCACCTCAAAAAAACAAAATTGTTTGAAGGAATGGGAGATGCTATTCCTCATCCGGGAAAGAGTTTAATTTATGGGGGATATGGACATCGTAGCAATGAGGATGCTTATCAGGAAATCGCGGAAATACTAAATGTTCCTATCGTAACTATTGAGCTTAAGGACAGCAGATTTTATCACCTCGATACTTGTTTCCTTCCGCTCGATAAAAATACAGTGATGTTATTTCCTGAGGCAATTACGGCTGAAGATTTAAAAGGCATTAGAAAATTATTTAAAAATCTGATCGTTGTTTCTGAAGAGGAAGCCGTACATGGTTTTGCACTGAATGCGCATGTCATCAGCGACCAGGCTAGTGGCAGGAAAGTGGCATTGATCCAAAAGGGAAGTAAAAAAACGGTGACTCAACTTAAAGAAAACGGATTTGAAGTCATCGAAGCGGATACTTCTGAATT
>DATMOV010000358.1:0-3766 GCA_035568055.1 Cytophagaceae bacterium | reverse complement strand
TTTCGGTAGGCATCTCTCCCACTTTCTCTCTCTTAAATTCCGTTTCCCATACCAGCCAGCTTCTGCCGGAAAAATCGATGGCAACCTGCGCCAGGCAATCATCCATCGGAAGAAGATAGCCATATCTTTCAATGCCTCTTTTATCACCCAATGCTTTAAGATAGGCTTCGCCGATTGCCAGCGCTGTATCTTCAATGGTATGATGCTCGTCAATATGCAGATCCCCTTTTACTTCGACCCTAAGATCGCACAATGAGTGTTTACCCAACTGATCGAGCATGTGATCAAAGAAGCCTAAGCCTGTGCTGATTTGTGTTTTTCCTTGCCCGTCGAGATTCACTTTCACCAGGATGTCTGTTTCTTTGGTCGTCCTTCTTATTTCAGCCGTTCTTGGCGGAGTGCTTAAAAACTTATAAACCTCAGACCAGTCAGCAGTAGTAAAAGTCGCGTCTTCGTGGATAGCATCAGAAATAAAAATACATTTAGCCCCCAGATTTGCAGCCATTTTAATATCTGTGATCCTGTCACCAATAACATAAGAATTAGCCAGGTCATATTCACCGGTGAGATATCGTCCTAACATGCCTATGCCTGGCTTTCTGGTGGTAAGTCCTTCATGGTCGAATGATTTATCAATATGGATCTCATCAAAAACCACTCCTTCTCCTTCCAATATTTTGAGCATTTTATTTTGTGCCGGCCAGAAAGTATTTTCAGGAAAAGAATCTGTTCCCATCCCGTCCTGGTTGGTGACCATGACCAGCTTATAATCAAGCTCACGGGCAATTTTAGACAAATTGGTGATAGCCCCTGGAAGAAACTCAAGCTTCTCCAGAGAGTCAACCTGCTTGTCAACAGGAGGCTCTATAATGATGGTACCATCGCGGTCTATGAAAAGGATTTTCTTTTTCATGTATTAAAGTTACAATAAAGATGCTAATAATAAAGAGTTGGATTGGGATCAATGGAAATCGTGCAGAACTTTAATAAGCTCCCTATTCTCTTCCGCGGTTCCTACTGTAATCCGCAGGCATCCTTCACAAAGCGTAATGCTCGACCTGTTTCTGGTGATGATTTTCTTAGAGATCAAAAAATCATAAACCTTATTTCCGTCTTCCATTTTCACAAGTAAGAAATTAGCGTCTGAGGGATATACTTTCTTCACTGCTTTGATCTTTGACAGCTCTTCTTTTAATTTTTCTCTCTCATTGAGAATACGCTCCACCATTCTTTCTTTGTTCAGAATATTTCTCAGTCCTTCGGTAGCCAGGCGCTGCGTGACTTCATTGATATTATATGGAGGTTTGATCCTATTCAATACGGTAATAATCTCTTCTGACGAGAAAGCCATGCCCAGCCGTAAGGCCGCCATGCCCCAGGCTTTAGAAAAAGTCTGCAATACAATCAGGTTAGGAAAATTTTTAAGCTTGCTGACAAAGGTTCTGTCAGGCGCGAAGTCAATATAAGCTTCGTCAATTACTACGATCCCTTCAAAATTTTCAATGATCTTTACAATATCATTGGTGTAAAGACAGTTACCTGTCGGGTTATTTGGTGAACAAATAAAAATAAGTTTCGTGTTTTTATCAATTGCGGCAAACACTTTATCTATATTGATTTGAAATTCCTCATTGAGTGGAACTTCTTTAACCTTTACATCATTGATCCCCGCACTTACTTCATACATACCATAAGTTGGTGGCATGGTAATGATATTGTCAATGCCGGGATTGCAGAATGCCCTTACCAGCAGGTCAATTGGCTCATCACTACCATTGCCAAGGAAGATCTGATTTGCGTTGACACGTTTAAGCCCGGATATTTTTTCCTTCAAATCCCTTTGTAAAGGATCAGGATAACGGTTATAAGCAGTTTCCAGCGCGGAGCCATAAGGGTTTTCATTGGCATCAAGGAATATACCTTCGGTGCCTTTGTATTCATCACGTGCCGAGGAATAAGGCTTTACCTTCCTGATATTTTCACGCAGTATTTTATTAAGGTCAAACAATGTTTTATACAATTTAGAAATGCAAATTAAGCACTTTTGAGGGCAAGAAATAAAAAAATTGAAAGTTTACTTCAAAAAATATTATATTTGAATCCGCCGATAATTACTTTGAAAGATCCAATTATGATAGAGAAGTACTCCTGGAAGATCCAATGCAACCATACCCCTGAAAGCATCGACAGGATCATCATGCCCATCAGAAAAAGAGGCCTTAGCGTGATAAGCATGAACTATAAACGCAACGACGAACATACTGCCGTCTGTCATATAGAATTTGAAATTGAAGTCACAGAATATGAGCGCATTTTTAAAAACATGCTGCGGATCCACGACATTACTAATATTGAGAAGGTTTAATAAACCGATTTATTTTTCCATTTTACTTTATTTATTTCCTTCAGCCCAGGTTATTTTTTATCCTGCTTTATTGAAAAAATTCAGACAGAGCTTACATTTCTCATCTCAAGCTCAAATGAATAGCTTTATCAGGAACCATATTTCATAAAATTAGCTTATACAGTACAACCCTAACACCACCAAGGTTTGGTGATTACCATGTCAAAAATACAATTCAATAATCAAAAAGCACCCTTCTATAAAACGCTTAAAGAAAAAGTTGATCATTATTTCTCAACTACCAGGAAGGATAGTGGCGGCAACGCTAAACTATATCTGAAAAGCATATTGCAAGTTAGTACAGCCGCCGCTATGTATGTAACGCTGGTATTCTTTACACCTGGCACATTGATCTCTTTAGTTCTTTGCGCATTACTGGGCATAAACCTCGCTTTGCTGGGCTTCAACATCATGCATGAAGGAGGCCACCAGAGCTTTTCAAAACATAAATGGCTTAATAAAGCTTCGGGATACTTTCTCAATGTTCTGGGAGGCAACAGCTATTTCTGGAAGATCAAGCATAACATCAATCACCATACTTATACCAATATTGAAGGAATGGATACAGATATAGAAGTTAAACCATTTATGAGGTTACATGAGGACCAGCCCAGAAGGTGGTACCATAAGTTTCAGCATATCTATTGGATTATTCTATATGGACTCTCTTATTTTATGTGGATATTCTATAACGACTTTCAGAAGTATTTTACCGGCAAAATTGCCCCGGGAAACGGTGAGGGCAAAAAAATGGATTTCAAAGAGCATGTGATCTTCTGGGCCACAAAACTCTTATATGTTGGTGTATATATAATTATACCAATATTGATGATTGGTGTAATGAAAACGATTATAGGTTTTGCGGTGATATGTTTTGCCTGCGGACTTTCAATAAGCATTGTGTTTCAGCTGGCGCATATTGTAGAGGGAACTTCTTTTCCAAAAGTTAATGAGGAAACTCAGAAGATCGAGCAGGAATGGGCAATTCATCAGATTAATACTACCGCTGACTTTGCCACCAAAAACAAACTTGTTTCGTGGTTACTCGGCGGACTGAATTTTCAAGTAGAGCATCACCTTTTTCCTAAAGTAAGCCATGTGCACTATCCGGCAATCAGAAAAATGGTCAAAGAAACCTGCGATGAATTTAAAGTAAAATATCTGGAGTTTCCTTCAACACTGCATGCGATTTATTCACATCTTGTACATATCAAAAGGTTGGGGAAAGTTTAAATATTAATATAAGAAAGATCAAAAAAAGAAGGCCTGAGGAATACCTCAGGCCTTCTTTTTTTAAATTCAAGTATCACTTACATATTATAGCCTTTATCTCTCAAACATTTATTGTATTTTTTGCTGGAG
>DATMOV010000357.1:0-9026 GCA_035568055.1 Cytophagaceae bacterium | reverse complement strand
AATATCCTTTTTCCTCTTCTTTCTTCCCTTGGCAAATTCCTCATCAACAATACCTATTTCAATTTTCTTTTCTTGGCAAAGTTTTCCGACAGTATTATCTACTATATATTTGGTAATGTATTTTGGAGTATAGAAAACCCCATCCTTTTTCCGTTTAGATTTACTCTTGTCTATTTCCTGCCCTTCCAGTTGAGCGGTGATCGTTTCAATTTCATTCAGACTATTTTCAAATATATGTCCCAGAATATTTACATCAACTTCACTCTGGAAATAGTATTTTGTTAACTTAGTAACGTGCTTATAAATAACTTCATCATCGATAATAACCTGATCTAATACTTCATCTGGCAGAAACAAGCCTCCATTGTAAGCGAAAATATCATCCGCACTTGTTTTTCCGGCTCTACCCTTATTAATGTAGCCAAAGTACTGTTTAAAGATTTCATACAATGGCTTATATGCATCTTCTTGTTTTAGATTCTCCCATCTTTGTATAATCCGTAAAATAGAATTGGGAGGCAGCAGGCCACTGTCTTCTGCAAACAAAATGAATAAAAAGCGGTCGAGTAGTTTCTGAGTTTTTTTAAATAATAAAAGTTGATCAGCTTCACTGCGGTTTTTTACCATGTTCTGCCAAAGTTCCGCACGGAAAGAAGCATAGTCTTTGTAAAGCTGATTGGTGATTTTTTCATCTTCCAATAAACTCTCCTCTTTAATTTTAAGAGGAATTCCTTTTAAAATATTTTCCGCATTAAGACAAAGCCATAGTAAACGGAATTGATTTTCGTTAAGATGAAAAAGATTAAACTCAATGTGATCTACCGAATTTTGAATAAAAAATCTCAGTCTTTCAAAATTGGAGGTAATCACATAAACACAATCGCTTTGATTATTTTTATAGTTGAATGCCTGGGCATTGATTTTATCAAGGTCAGTGGTATCGGTACCTTTTAATTCAATAACTGCTAAAGCTTTTCCATTGACGAGAATTGCCCCATCCGCTTTTTTTGAACCTGTCTGGTTTTTTAATTCAGTAGTAAGATTATAATTAGGATTTGGGTTAAGTGTATATCTAAGAATATTGACAAACAATTCTCTTAAAAAACCCTCCTGAAATTGCTCCTCTTTCGCATCGCGAATATTTTGCTGTATCTCAGGATTATGAAAATAAAGTGCATATTTTTCAAATGCAGCATTTACAGCATCTGTTTCCTGAGCTTTTAAATATTTATTTAATACTGAATTTTGAAAAAAGGCCATTGGTTATTTACTAGTTATTGAGCTGGTAAGAATTGATTTATTTCTAGGCGACACAAAGACGGGCAACCATTCTTTAGGTAATCCTCATATAAAGCTAGCTTGACTTTGTTACTATCGTCAATTGGCTCAGCATGTATATTTTTTCTCATAGCTACTTAGCTAAAAAATTACTTTTTACTGGTTTTTAATTTATTTAAATCTTTCTGTAATCCCATAACTAAAGATGATAACTTGTCTAAAGATAAATCTTCGGCATCGGGCAATTCAAAACTAATATATCCTATAGCTTTCCATATCTCAAAAACAGTATTAATATCTATTGGGTATGCTGGGTATTCAGGATTATCTGATTTTAGAATAAATTCATTGCTTTCAGATATTCTATTTAAAATACGTTTATATACTATACCTTCATCTTTAGTTAAAAGGACATAGCATTTATTATCTTTTAGCTCTTTCCAATTGTCAAGATATTCTGCTATAATATATGAACCGGGCATTATTGGTTTCATGCTATCCCCCTTTATTTGAAATATCCTATATGTTTTATTAGTTGATATTTCATTTAAAGGCAGATCAAAATGTTGTAGTTTTTCAACATATTCTGAATCTGAATATCC
This sequence comes from Cytophagaceae bacterium, assembly GCA_035568055.1. GTDB lineage: Bacteria > Bacteroidota > Bacteroidia > Cytophagales > Cytophagaceae > DATMOV01. The sequence continues at coordinate 7,146 of DATMOV010000357.1, read as the reverse complement.
ATTTAGGTAACCTGCTGCGGCCTTAATAGGTACAACGGTTATTAACTCTTTGTTATCCGGATTTACTATAACTGGAAGTACACGTAAGCCTATACCTTCTATATCAGCTTTAATATTATCCCCCTTTTTTTTGCTTAGATCCTTATTCAATAAATCATCAATCCCAACTTCGAAATAGTGAGCGATATTTTGTAGCGTATGAAGTTTAGGATCTGCTCTTCCTTCTTCATAAGCACCCACTATTGGTCTTGTTATCCCTATTTTTTTTGCCAGATCCTCCTGAGTCAATCCTTTATTTTTTCTTAAAAAACGAATATTTGTATTCAAAAACCCCATTGTGGATAAATAATTTGCTAATAATATGAGAATACTATTTTTGTTTGCTTAACTTGCTTATAAAATTAGGATTTACTCATTTCATTTCCTAGTAAGAAGTAAAGTATTTAAACTCTAAAATATTAAGAATATGGCGGATAAATATCAAATTTTATGTGTGAATAAGTCTGATCGACAAAATCCACACGAACGCATTACTCATATTGGAGGAAAAAATAATGATGGATCTCCTTGGAGAATTACACAAAGTTCCGCCATTGAAGGTATAGAATCAAATAAATGGCAATTTTATGTCAACAAGGGAGGCAGCGTAGTAAATGTTATTGTAGCAACTAGTCGCTTTGGTAATAAGTATATTAAAACAACAAGCGATAGCGAGCACCCTAATAATTTATTGAACCTTACTGAATGTGCGATATGAAATATCTTCATTATGAATTTGATCTGACCAACGATGTTGCTGTTAAGATCGCTTTAAAGAACCAGGCAAATGTAAAACTATTAGACCCTATTAATTACTCTAATTACCAAAAAGGGAGAAAATATACTTACCATGGAGGCCTAGCAAAAAAATCACCAATAATCTTAAAAGCTCCTCATTCTGGTAAGTGGCATTTAGTAATTGATTTGGGAGGATCTGCCGGAAGCATTTCGGCTTCAGTGGATTTGGTTAGTCTTTAGCTTAATATATAGATCGAGAATTACGTAATTTATTAAAAAAGCATTATATTTAATAAACCTGATAACAAATCTTATGTATTACCTAGATAGACAAAATATACACTTGACTGCTAATGATGGGACATTAATAATTCTTAACATCACTTCAAATTCAGGAAGGATTGCATACCGTGATAAGATTAATACCTTGATAGGCATTAAACATCCGGCAATTGAATTAGGAACAGATCCATTTGGTTACAGATGGTTTATTCATCATCATTATAAAAACATTAATCCTATAATAGAAAGAGAAGATCTTTTTTCTTTAGGAGAGAAAATTTTCTATGATGATAGAACTGTATCTTATGATCAGTTTGAAATTGTTGAACGTGCTTTAATTGCTTGGTCAAATAATAAAGAATACAATTGGCTCTGGCAAAACTGTCAACACTTTATTAATGAAATTGCTAGTGATAAACATACTAGTGAATCCGTCAATCAAATATCAGATGCTGTTTTATTCATATCCGCTTTGACAGGCCTAGCAGGCCTATTTACTGGAAATAAAGCTTTAATTGCTACTGCAGCAGGATTAGGTCTTGCAGGTGGAACAGCTAAGTATCTAAGTAATAAAAATATTTCTGAGGGCAAACATGTTAATCGAGTGAAGAGAACTCGGAAATTTCTATATCCTAAAGTGGCTTAAGCCTCTTTCTTTAACTATAAAGACAGAAAATATATAATTAGAAATCTGAAGCTTTAATTTTCTTTCATCAGGAGTTCTGTTAAAGTAAGTTACTTTTCAGAAACAGTTTCAAAGCCCAGGTATTTTTTCAAAAGCTCAGTAATTAAAGATTCAGCAGCATCAATAGAAGGAGCAGAAATTTCTTTAATTCCTATCCTCTTTCGCATTTGCAATATTTTAACCTCAAAGGTTTCCATAACTGATAAACGAACAGAGCCATCGTTATTATATTAAGAAACAACAACAAAAAGAAGCCTCTCTCCTATGCTTCTCCCCACTTTGTCCCATGAATGTCCCCAGTATAAGTCCAGTAATAGCCGACACTACGAATGTTATGTTAACTAGAAAACAGGATTGGAGAGTTGCCTTTGGCCGGGCTATCCGTTCCAAGTCCATCCTTCCCATAACCAACCCTTAACGGGCTTTCCATTTATCCCGGCTTTTTCCGGGGCTTCTATCCCTAACTCTTACGCCGGCTCAAGGCATCCACACACATTCCAAAGTCGCACAAGCCAGCCCTGCAATCCAAAACTTTGTAAAGAGTGCGTCTGTCCCACCCGACTGTTAACATACGAACCAGATTGATTTAAACTTTATCTTTCCACCTGATTATCTTTGATCACCAGGTACCGGATCCATAAAAAATCATCGTATATTCTGTCCACCGATTTGATTTTAAATTGCGTTGCTTTTCTATTGGCATATCCTTCTTCCGATTCGAACACCGTCGGCGCTCCGATCGTGCCATCTGCCACGGGAGCGAGCACCAGGCTGAATTCATCGATCAGCTTGGCTTTGAGAAAAGAGCCGTTAACATGCCCTCCTCCATCAATGCGCAGTATCTTAATTCCCCAAAACTTGTATAACTTTTGCAGCACAAGATCCAGATCAAGCTCTTCCTTGCCGCCAAATAGGTAAGAAATGTTTTTGCTTCTTAAATGCTCCAGATAGCCGCCAGGCACTTTTTCAGTTAATACTTCGATCACATGTTCAGTGGATACCATGTTTGTATCCCAGAAACATTTTCCGGAAGGATCAATTACAACCGCGTATGCTTTGACGGGCTGGTCAGCGATGAAATCTTCTTTAGGGATGCTATTTCTCCCTTCATTGATCTTGTACGTTTCTTTACTGCTGAATTCCTGCATAGTTACACGTCCTACCAGCCATGCATCAGCTTTGATCTTTTCGGCTGTTTCTTCAAAATATCTGTGATGATTTTTAAAGCCCCAGATATTCTGCCTGATGCGTCCATCAACTGATCCGAGCATGTGGCAGATAACATAAGGTTTTGTTGTATTCATAATGATCAATTATTCTGTTACTGAAAGTGCAAAATTAATATTAAAATAATAAACCTTAAGGCACGAATTTGCCTGCCGGTTCCAATGCACCTGTAACAAGATCAGGTCTTCTTAACTAATGCTACTGTTTGCTGAACACAGTTATATATGTTTGCTGAACACAGTTATATATTTTCATCCCTCCTCTTATTATGAGTCTATTAAAGATTATTGAAATCTGTTGACATCTAAAGAAACAATCATTAAAATTGAATTCTGTTTCAAACAATTAAACTTTTTATAAACATGAAAAAAATACTTTATGCAGTTAGCCTCTCTCTGGCCATTTATTCCTGCACAACAAAAAAGACCGAAGAAAACAAGACTGTAGCTATTGACACAATAGTCCCGGTTGCTCCTACCCTTACTATGCAATGGGAAACGGATTCCGTATTTACTACTGTGGAATCAGTCCTCTACGATAAAAACAACAACATCATTTATACCAGCAATATTGATGGTGATCCTTTGAAAAAAGATAAAAATGGGTTTATCTCAAAAATAAGTCCTGATGGGAAGGTTATTCAGTTAAAGTGGGTATCCGGATTAAATGCCCCTAAGGGTTCTACGACCATGAATGGTAAATTTTATGTGACAGATATTGATCAGCTTGTTGAAATTAACATAGCCGACAGTTCAGTTACTAAAAAATATCCTGTACCAGGAGCCATATTTCTCAATGATGCCGCTAACGATGGAAAAAATGTTTATTTCTCAGATACCAAGACAGGAAAGATCCATATCCTGAAAGATGGAAAAGTAAGCACATTTGCCACAGGCAAAATTGGCGCGAACGGACTTGCCGTTAATAACCGGGGAGAATTATTTCTTCTCGATAATAACGGCTTGAGGAAATTCGGATTGGCTGACACTACATCCACTTTCATCAACGAAGCAGTAACCGGAGGAGACGGTCTGGTGATCATCAATGACAGTACTTATATTGCCAGCCGCTGGCAAGGGGAGATTTATCTGATCAGAAACGGCAAAGAAACTTTGCTGCTCGATACAAAAGCTCAGGGATCAAATACTGCGGATATTGATTATATAGCAGACAAAAAACTGGTGCTGGTTCCTACATTCATGAAAAATAAAATAGTGGCTTATAAGCTCGATTATTAAATTCTGATAATTTTCAATCGATAAGAAGCCTGTTGTATTGATAATTCCTCAAACACTAAAAGCACAAGTTAAGCGAAGCCTGACTTGTGCTTTTTCATTTTACTTTTAATTCCTGTGCCGGTATTGTTGGATTTTTTTAACTGATAACGTTTGAATAAACGCCATAAAATTACAATATGGCCTTGCAATCAAAAACGTGTTGTAAAGAGTGCCTCTGTCCCCCGCCTGGCTTATCCCCTCGGGGAATAAAAAATTCCCACTACCTATAACAGCAGGGAAAATGTCAGACCCAAAACTACCTGATAGCTATTTACCCTGCTATATAATATGAATATTTAAAATTTAAAATATAAATATCTTAAGTTTGTCTATAAAAATCATTTTTTATTAGATCAATGTATTCTATTACCCGTATAAAGGGAATATTCAAATTGGGGTAACAAAAGTACCACATTGATAGATTATGAGAAAAGCGATTTTTATTACAGGTTTTAATAACTGGGGTAAGACAACAATTATTAATGAGCTCTTTAACAGAAATAGATATGATTATGGATGGCCATATCGTATCAAAGGAGTTGATTTTAATACAGAATTTACAGTTGAAGCTCATTCCAATTATGATTATCCGGGACAAGGATGGATGGATCAAATCATGAGAAGAATTGATCGCTCACTTGACAACGGCCAAAATCTTTTTACGGCTCTCTATCCTACCCTTGATAATGGAAATAACTTTACCAACCTTCTCCAGTTATCGCCTTTTTCTACCTATGACAGACTATATATATTTCTTATAGAAAATAAATGGGAGCATCATGCTAAACTCAAGATCAATAATATTATTCAAGCTAGTCAGGACATACCCAATGCTACTTTTATCACAATTAATGCTGACCAAAATCTGATTTCTGATCAGGACAGACGGAATGCTAAAATTAATCAAATAAGAAATGAGCTGAATAATATCTTCTCTTAGTAAAAACATGTTTCATAAAAATGGCTAAAAAGGAAAATTGTTTCTCAACTTACTTTAAACACTTCCTGATATACAAAATTCACTAATTGGAATTGATCCAATCAAGAATATACGTTGCATCTTCCTTCCATGTCGGCTGTCCAAGAACAAAATGGTTTCTTCCTTCAAACTTTCTATAATCCAAAACAGAACCGTCCTTTGAGTATCTTTTAAAATTGCGTTCGTTAAGATGAGCCGGAATAATAGTATCCATACTTCCGGAGGTAAGAAGAAGTGGAGGGTGTGGTTTGTCGAAATCCACTTTTGCCGCGCTGCTCAAACCGCCTCTGGCTACAGACTTGGATTCGGGGATCGTATATTTCTCATAGGCAGCTCTTTGATCTTCTAAAGACATTCCATTGACGAATGCATATTGCCAATCCTTGAAAGACATGAGGTAAGTTTTCCTGATGGGGGTAAACAACCCCAGTGATTTCCATCCTGCTTTCAAAAAAGAGAATTCATAAGGGAATACTCCTTTCGGAGGAACAGAGTGAATGGCAACTCCTGCCGCTACCAGGTCACGGTTCACTAAAACCTGAGTGATGAGGCCTCCCAGTGAATGTCCGACCACGATAGGCTTTTCCGGAAAACTTTTCACGATGGCTGCATAGTGATTGATAAGCTCGTCCAAAGTCAACGAAGCAAGGCTGGTATCATTGGGTTGTCTGTTACGCAGCTCTTTAGCAGAAGCGTTTTTATACGGCCATGGCGGAGCAGTGGTATTATAGCCTTGAGCTTCAAAATATTTTCTCCATTCATCCCAACAGGTATTGCTGACAAATGCTCCCGTGATAAATACGATGTTTTTTGAATTGATCTTTTTCATTTTAATAGATTTTAATTCTAAAGATCCTGCCCTAACAGTAGTATTATGAATTTGTTTAACCGGGCGATAAAATTGAGGCGAATCTATTTCGGAGTTTAAAAAAATCGCACAATCATTTCTTGGTGTGCGGCAGCGGTTCTGTCTTTCTTTGAAATATTTTCTTGAGTTTTTCTCTGATCCCGCTATTTTTCTTTTCCTCATCCTCCCCCATCAGGTAGCCGAGAGGTTTTAATTCTTCCACATGATCACAGATGATTTTGGCAATGCCCAAAAGAGGAAGAAAAAGAATCATTCCATCCAATCCCCATAGCATGCCTCCCATAATGATCACGATGATTGTAGCAAGCGCATTAATTTTAATATTCGATCCGACAATCCTCGGTGTGAGAAAGTTGTTTTCGATAAATTGTGTAATGACGGAAACGAGAATAACGCCAAGAACCGCGCCTGAATCATTATATACCAGCGCAGAGAACATGGGAAAAATTGTTCCGATTACAGCGCCCACATAAGGAATTATATTTAAAAGACCCCTGAGGTATCCCAGGAAAATCGCCTGTTTAATTCCAAGCGCAAGGAAACCAATGGCATTCATTGTTCCAAGTAAGAAGACAACTATGATGAGGCCTGCTATATAATGCCGTGTCAGGTTTTGTGTTTTTGAAATAATAATAATGATTTTTTCATGGCCTTCAATTTTAAAGATAGAAAGCAGAAATTTTTTAAATCGCTCTCTGAGCAGAAGAAAAAATATAAAATAAATGATGACCAGGATCAGATCTGCAAATCCGCCTGTTAAGCTCAAAAGAAAAGATTGGGCCAAACTTCCTGTAAAGTTTGCTGCCTTTGAAGAATTGGTTTGTAGCCATTTGGTCTGATCGGCAGCAGATACGTGAAAGTGACTTTCAATGATACTTTGAATTTGTCTTATTATTTCAGCTGCTTTTGCTTTAAATAGCGGCAGGTCCGATGTAAGAATGGCTATCTGTGAATAAAACAAAATTAAAAATCCGCTAATGATTCCTATAATTATGAAAAGGCAGATCATAATTGCGAATCCTCTCGGAATTTTTTTCTCCAGCCTTTTACA
>DATMOV010000356.1:0-6685 GCA_035568055.1 Cytophagaceae bacterium | reverse complement strand
CAAATTCTTTTTTGACAGCTTCAATCAAATTCTCAATGGTTTTATGAGCCGGATCTGTTTTTTTCAATAAACTTAAGGTGCCCTGGAGCTGGTAAAGTTTACGGGCTATGTCACACTGCTGAGTAATAAATTTACTGTATGCCTCATGTTTTTCCGAAATTTCTGCCAGGTATCTGACCCGTGAAGCAGGAAGGATATTGATCTTTTCAGAAAAACCTGTTTGTAATTCCAGCGATGATTGAAAATTCGCGCCGGTTTTATTATTGATGATGGCTATTAATTCCTTGTACAGCGTGTTTATTCCCGGATTATTGAATTGTGAGGCGATGGTGCCAAAAACCGGAAGGGCATCAGCAGCAGCATCCCATAGCTGATGATTTCTTTTGTATTGTTTTTTTACATCGCGCAGCGCATCGAGGCTGTTTTTCTTATCAAATTTATTGATCGCCACCGCATCAGCGAAATCAAGCATGTCGATTTTTTCCAGTTGCGTGGATGCTCCATATTCAGAGGTCATCACATATAATGAAACATCACTGTGGCCGGTTATCTCCGAATCTGATTGTCCGATGCCTGAAGTTTCGGCTATGATCAGGTCGTAACCTGCGGCTTTGCAGACATCAATGGCATCCTGGATATTTCCGCTCAGCGCTGCATTTGATTGTCTGGTAGCCAGAGAGCGCATATATACCCAGGGTGTATTAATTGAATTCATCCTGATCCTGTCACCAAGCAATGCGCCGCCTGTTTTCTTTTTTGTAGGATCCACAGAAATAATGGCTAGGGTTTTTTCCGGGAAGTCGGCGAGGAATCTTCTGATGAGCTCATCGGCCAGCGATGATTTCCCGGCTCCGCCTGTGCCGGTAATACCCAGCACAGGGACAGCTTTATCTTTTATAAAAGTTTTTAGTTTTTTCCTGTATGCTTCTGATCCCGGGGAATTATTTTCTAAAAAAGTGATTGCCTTGCCTGTTTCCCTGTCATTTTTATTGATTAGGATTTCAGGATCTGTGATTGTCTTATTTACTATTGGGTAATCCGCTTTCTCAAGCAGGTCATTGATCATTCCCTGAAGGCCCATCTTCCTGCCATCATCGGGCGAATAAATTCTGATGATTCCATAATCCTGTAGCTCTTTTATCTCCGAAGGTAAAATAGTTCCGCCGCCACCGCCAAAAATTTTGATGTGCGAACAGTCTTTGTTTTTAAGAAGGTCAAAGATGTATTTAAAAAATTCAGTATGTCCGCCCTGATAAGAAGTAATTGCGATTGCCTGCACATCTTCCTGTATCGCGCAGTTTACAATTTCTTCAGCACTGCGGTTATGTCCCAGGTGAATGACTTCAGCGCCTGACGACTGCAATATCCTCCTCATAATATTTACGGAAGCATCATGCCCGTCAAATAGCGAAGTGGCCGTCACTATTCTTATTTTGTTCTTTATTTTATATGGTTCAATATTCATAAAAATATATCAATATTATTTACTATAAGACCTGACAGGTTTTCTGTTTATTTTAAGGTAAACATTTAATTCTAAAAGCTTCATTAATTTTAGTTAAAACCTGTCAGGTCTTATATCTGGAAGAACGAGTGTGTTTGTCGCCATTACCTGATCAGGATAATAATTTTGTGAGATCATATAAAGAAGTTGGTGGAAAGCTTGAATACCACATTATTTTTTAATCCAGGCAGGGCGTTTGGGCCGTATCGCACAAAGACACCGGTTCCTATTCCTGTCTTCAGCCCGCCAGTGGGAATAACAATAATATTATCAAGAAAAAGCCCGGATTCAAAATACCCTTTTTGCATAGTTTTAAATGCAAGCCCTTGATGATCTTCCGGATTTTTCAACGTACCAAAACCAATATTGTGCAGGAACATCAGGCTTGGCGCGATATTGGGATTTCTTAGCAGGTATAATTTCCCGAAATCATGAGAGAAGAAAAGCGCAATATATTTGTCTGAAAGAAATTCATTATATCTCATGGTCTCAAAACTATTATGGATTACGATGGATGGCTGGCGCAGACTTCCTTTTCCATTATATAGTTTGAAATATGGGGCATTACCTTTAGTAATACCACCCGCGAGCTGAACCCCTGTTGTCCCGAATTTAAATTTTTTAAAATTCTGATCAATTCTGAAATCAAATTTTGAATACGAATAATCTCCGTTAAAAAAATTATTCAGACCTCTTGTAAACTGAAAATAAACGATTGGATATTTAGAGAATTGAAGTAAATTCTGGTTAATGATCTGAACTACTTTTTCTCCGTAAGCGTAACGCATTCCCAGGGAAAGATCTGTAAAATTAAAACTTCCGGAGTATTGGGATTTGTATACGTAATCATAAGAAGGTGTATTATGGCTATGGCTCAGGCGCAGCCGCACCTGCATATAGGTGACAGGGCGGAAGTTGAGCGCATTGCTCCATTCCCTTACATAATCCATGATGCGTAAACGATATTTCCGCAGGGATTCACTGGAATATTGGCGTGTCTCAAAAGGCAGGCTGGTGGCTCCGGCCTCTTTTACATCATAAGAGTAAGAGAAATTATAAGTGCTTCTGAACCTGTTTTCTATGTTTAAAAGAAAATGTGTTCCGTATTTTAATTTTTGATCCGCGGTGCCATACCCGAGGTGCGCTCCAACCGAATATTTTTCTGAAAAGGATTCATTGGTGTGCGCCCCAAATCCAAGCCTTAGCCTTTCAAGAAGATTATAATCGATGCTTCTGTTTATTTCAATATTGACTTTTCCTACAGGTACTTCTCCATAATATATTCTTTCGGTGGCTCTTAAAATTTTATCCAGTTTTTTGTTTCTGTCAAGTGAGTCGAAATAAAGATAGGTGTTTGAGTCAGCTTCACTGAATACTTCTTTCCTTTCTTCTTTCCAGAAATCTTCATTTCTATCGTTCGCATATCTTTTATACTCCAGTATTACTTCATCGAAATTTTGCTTGTGAACGCTTGTCCTGGTCTTTACATTATAAATAAAAGTTCTGCCGTAAGCCTTCAGTTTAGGCGCGCTCTGGCTTCCTTTGTTGATGACGACCGTGGTTTTAGATTGGTCAGGGAAGAATATATTGTCATACAACCTGTAGCTTTGCGCGAAATTTATTTCTATGCTGCTTCTCTCTGCCGGACTAACAAGTGCGTATTGAACTCCATAATTTCTGCTATTGATATATAGAGTACCCCTCATAGCCTGAAAATATTTTTTAGCTTTTGGATTGAACTTTACTATATAGATCGTATCCTGATCAACCATGGCAGTATCAATGATCAGGAACTCATAACGGTCTAGCGTATTGTCAGCAAGCGGACTGATATAAGTGGAGCCGGCAATGATCGTATAGTTGTCATATATAGAGAATGCCTCAAGCTGGCTTGTCTGGATAAAGATTGAAGGTAGATTTACTCCTGAAGCCTTGGCTCCTATAACCTTTTCTTTCTGTTTGACGGCATTATAATATTTACGCTCTGTTACCGATTCAACAATGAAGAAATGTTGTTTATCTTTTAAGTCATGCAGGCCAAATCGAAGTTTGCCAGAACGCTTTCTTAAGTGTTTAATCGCGTGTTCATTTTTTTCGGCACCAAAAGTATATTTATTGTAAGTGTTATAAGTGAATGGCTTTAGATTTTCCATTCTGTTTAAACCCCGGTTTTGCATAACTTTTTCAATCAGTCCTGATGTAACGGAATCTGTTTCTGATTCATAAAAAAAAGGCAGGTATTTATTCATATTAACGCTAAGTGGCATTGAATCTGATGGGAACCAGATATATTCAGCGTTTCTGTGCAGATGATGCCTGAATGACAATGTTCTTATTGGAATTCCGGGCGGTGTTTGAAAGTTTCCATCAAGGTCTGTGAATAATTCATTTTCGCCGCCATTCATGATGATGTGTACGAATGGGAGTGGAGTCTGCGTGAATGTTTCTCTTACTATTCCGCTGATCTGGTTATTCTGTCCGGTTGAGAAATGAAAACAGAAAAATAGAGCAAGTAGGGAAAAATATTTAGGCATGGCCTATTCTTCCAGTAAAGATTTTAACTGAATGACTGAATTCTGGTTGTTCGCTTCATATATTGTCCTGCGTATGCTTTCTTTTTCGCGGGTTGTCAGGTGCCAGCTTAGCGAGGCTCTTTCAGCGTTTTCTTTTTTTTCTACATCCTCAGGATCAATGTTTTTTTCTTTAAGCTTTTCCCAGTTCTTTGGCTTGGGAATATATTGAAAATCTATAATGGCAAGATGTCCATTGAACCATGAATGAGCAAATTCGAGAAGGTTATCGTTATTGAAATCCTGCATATAGTCCCAATTGTTATAAAGACTTCCGATCGGGCTGAACATTTTCTGGAAGATAGATGGCTCAACATTTTTTTCTACCGCCTTATCTTTTTCCGAATCACGAATAGAAACGATGATTACCCCGCTGGTATTCTCAGCAATCCATCCGCGGAACACGTATAAAAATTTCATCGCATCTCTTATGCCGTAATTATCCGAAAGCCCTGCATCCATAATTTCCATAGCGGGAATGCAGGGTAGCTCTACATTGGGTGTAATGTATGGGAAAGTGGCGCTCATCCTCAGCGCGCTCAGGTAACTTAGATTGGAAGCATCCTGGCCTTCGAAGAAGCGTTGGAATTCAATCCCGTTGATATCTTGTGAACTCGCTAAGCTGTCACTCAGCGCAGTCGTAGTCATGTAAGATATTTTTTGGGGGGAAATAAAAAGTTTGCGTCCGTCATTGATGATGGTTGGAACCATGAAAAGCATAGGGATCATCGCTTTTTCTTCCGCGATCTTATAATGGCTGATGGGCTTATTTAAAATATATCCTGTGTTCTTGTTAAGCTGTTGCTCAAAAGCATAGCCGCGGTCTTTCAGGTATTCATATTTGCCATCGCTGAATTTCTGAAACCTGAAAAAGATATCATTTACCACCAGGCTAAAAATGATCGGATTGAGAATATCTTTGCCGATGTTGGTGAAATATTTTTCATCATGGGGATTAATATTATGTCCGATAAGCTTTTGCAGGTATAATTCGCGATAGTAGCTTGCCCCGACAATTCCTCCCGAAGCTCCTGTGATGAGTATTGTCTGATTGAATATGCTTCCTTTTGTTATGCTGTCTGTATACTGAAGTGTTCTGGTTGTCCAGGCAGCGGATCTTTGCCCGCCTCCGGTTGTACAGATAAAAACCATTTTCGGTTTTTTGTCCGCCGGAAATTTCTTACGCCAGTTTTCAAGTATAAGAGTGGTGCTCTTAATGTCTTTACGGTAATTTTCTGTGCTGCTCAGGTTTCGCAGGTTTTCCAGATTGTAGTCAGCCTGTTTCGTGTTGTAATTAATTCCATAAGCCTGATAGTTGGAATTGATGATCTCATGCTTCATTAGAAAATTAAAAACGATCAGTGTGGCGACCAAGGCGCTGATGGCCCAGCCCCGCAGCCAGTAGGAGAAGGCGCCGGTGAACATAATAAAGATGGAAAAGAACAGAACGCAACTGGCAGCTGCAGGTATCTGGAAATAAGAATTGTCGCGGAATAAACCAAGAATAATAATCATGATAATCACGAATATTTCTACGATAACAGCATTGAGGTGATTTTGATCAAAGATCTTCAGAAGGATACTTTTGTCATAAGTATTGTATTCAACCACCTTTGTCAGATTTAAAGGAAGATCTATGTAGTAGTTGATCTTGTATTTATTTTTTTTAGCGCTCTTGAGCTTCCTCATCACATTGACCCTGGTGATGCTGTTTCTTTTTAGCTGCTTATCAAGGTTAAGAGCTAATTCCTTAAATATATCTTTGTTGGTATTGCTGAAATAGAAGAACAGCACCGATAGTGTGGAAAACAGTCCGCCCAGGAAACTCAATATTTCCAGGAAGATCTTTGTATTGGTTTGAAATCCGCTATTGAATTGGAACTTTACAATAGCGTAACTGTAAACTATAATGAATAGGAGCGGGACGATGCTGTTATTAAGACAGAATTTTGTAAAGGGCCTGGATATGGTGCCCAAAAAATTAAAGCGGTAACTATCCAGAATATAAGTGGTGATATGGAAAGACATGATGAATATGCCCAGCGAAATACCAAGGATCAAAAATCCACGGTAATCAACAGAATTCATGTATTCAGGGTCAAGGAAGAGATAGGGAATCCCCAGCATGGATCCGCTGTTTTGTGTAATGAAAGCAAAAAGCAGCACCCACAAGAGTAAAAGGATCTGATTCTTCTTAAAATGATTGATTAGTAACTGAACCGGAAAGGAATAATATATATCTTCAAATAACCGGATTTTCTTTAAAGGCTTCATTGATAGTGATCAGGTTCAAGTATTATTCCATTACGACAATAATAATCAATATTCTGCAATTTATGTTCTTGCAGGCCTGTAATTTATTAACTGAAAATAAATGAAAATATTTCAATCAATAAGCAAATTCATAACTGATAACATTGTAAATTTACTTATCTTTTTATAGCATGGAAAATATCAGGAATTTTTGCATTATCGCGCACATTGATCACGGTAAAAGTACTTTGGCAGACAGGCTTTTGGAGTTTACCAAGACCATCACTTCGCGTCAGATGCAGGCACAGGTGCTGGACGACATGGATCTTGAAAGGGAGAGGGGTATCACCATCAAAAG
>DATMOV010000355.1:0-7702 GCA_035568055.1 Cytophagaceae bacterium | reverse complement strand
TCACATATTTATCAGTGACTTCCTTCGCTTCTTTGATGATATATTTAATTACCGGATGCTTTGGTTCTATACGCAAGACTTTTTCTTTGATGTCATCAGCATTGTCTTTCAACATTATATTGACCGGAATGACAAACATTTTGTGTTCGTGTTCATCCCCCGTCAGGAATATAGGTATCGGCTCATATTTGGCGCTGGAGGCCAACTTCTCATAAATATTTCTCCCGCTCTCAACGGATATATGTCTTTCAGAAGAAAAACCTCCCATAATCACTCCAACCTTTAGCTTTTTTGTGGCTGAGACTTTAAGGTTGCTGAGATTCTCGTCAAGCTTGTTCAGCAGTGATTTGAAAGCGTATGTTTTCTTTCCTGTTTTTATTCTTTCAACAAGAGAGGTTCGGATAATATAGCTCAGGAATTGTGAAGGGTTCATTCCTATTTCAGCAGCCTGATGAAAGAAGAATGAGGAAGGCAGCATACCGGAGGTGGTATTAGGGTCATTCAGAAAAACCTCTCCTTTTAAATTGATGAAGCCATCGAGGCGGGCATAAACATTAAAATGCAGTTCTCTGAAAAGCCTCTCACATTCTTTTCTGATATGCTGGATCTGATCTTCCGGTAGTTTGATCGGGGTAACTTTTCTTGTCATCCCGGGCAGATATTTAGATCTGTAGTCAAAAAATTTGTTGCCTTTTACGATTTCGGTAGGAGGGAGCGACAGCGGCATTCCATCCTGATCCTGTATAACAATGCAGCTGAATTCCTTTCCTTCAATAAATGCTTCTGCCACAATCTCTTCTTCATTGTCCATGCTTTCAAGGAATACCGGCTTATCGGATTTTTTGAAAGCATTTCTGATATATACAAGAAGGTCTTCCGGATGGTTAATCAGTTTTGTTTCGGCCATTACAGGCATGCCGATTCCTTCACGTATATCGGTAAGTTCCTTGAGGAAATTCACCTGCTTTTCTTCACTCAACAGATCCCAATCTCTTTTATCTATTTGCTGAATAAAGAAGCTCCTATTCACTGCTTTGCTGAAAAGATTAATATCATTCTCGCTGATCACTGAAATTCCTATAGAAGAGCCCTGGTAGGGAGCTTTCACTACGAATGGAACCCCAAGGTGACTTTCAAGCTCTTTGAATATACTTTTTTTGTCGGCGGTATTCAGCCATCTTTCTTTGCTCAGGTATAAATTTTTAGGCCCCGTAAAACCTGCATTGTTCATCAATTGTTTCTGGACTATCTTATTAATTCCAATGGATGATGGCAGAATACCTGAGCCTGAATAGGGGATATTATACCATTCCAGCAGACCCTGAATATTACCATCTTCGCCGTAAGGCCCGTGCAGTGCCAGAAAAGCGAAATCCATCACTTTATAAAATTCTGAAGGGTGAATATTATGACCTACATGTGATAATATTTTATTTTGATCTTCGGCAGATAATTTTCCTAAAGATTCAATGTATATCTGAAAGCCATGAGGGGAATTTGGCAAAGAGCCGAATGGTGGATAAAAGTCCCGGATAGTGCCTTTATAAATATATTCCCAGTTCAGCAGAATGAAATTTCCTATGCTGTCTACAAAGATTGGTACCGGTTCAAACAGGTTTTTATTTAGGTTGTCATAAACTGTTCTTCCGCCTGCAAAGGAAATTTCCCTTTCTCTTGATTGCCCGCCAAAAAATATCCCTATTTTCATGAAAAATTAAAATGTAAAAGTTAAAATGTAAAAATAATAATGCAAAAAAAAGCTAAGTAGTTCCCTTTACTTTTCATTAACACTTGAAATCATAAAAGGTTGAGACTTGACCCGGAATATTCAAATCTACAATTTTCCTGATTAATCGTAAATCGTAAATAATGAAACCAGCAAAGCTAATTTAACTCCATTTAAATTTTTCCGGTCTGGTTTTGATCCTGGATAAATAAAAAAAGGACAATGAATTCTCATTGCCCCTAATTCCTATATTCTTGTCTTGTTCCTAAATCCCACTTGTTAGTGGAAGCTTGGGCAAGGCAGCCTCTTCAATTGCTTATGTTTTTTCTTATGCCTGTGATGAACCCAGGTAATATTAAATTCATGAGCGCCGCCGGGATTATACCTGCCAAGGCGTGATATCACTATATCATAGCTATAAGTGACGCTGATGCTTTGATACTTCATTCCTACCATGGCTACGATAGACTCATTGTTCTGTAGCCTATGTCCTTCTGGCGTTGTATAGTGCTTAACAGGAATACCACGATACCATGCGCCAAACATAATTTGACTGTACCTTACATAAGCGCCAAGGTCAAGCTGATCTGATTTGCCCTGGGATTTATATTGGAATGTAGGAGTAAGGGTTATTTCTGTTTCATCTTCAAGATACGCCATATATTTTTTATGGATCAGTGGTATTTTATATCCGCCGGTTAGAGCAAATTTCATCGGAAGCCGGCTGGTCCCAATTGGAGCGATATTTGGAACATCCAGATGGCTGGCTGCCAGACCCATCCACCATTGTTTAGTATATACCAGCCCGCCGGAAGAGACATCTACGTAGCCTTTTTTATTTGGATAGTTCGCATAAGGATTGGAACCAGTTGTTTGTGCTACGGCATTGGGATCGAACTGTTGAGGCACTGTTTGATTGTAATTGGTAAATCTTGAAATATAACCCAAATCCAATCCTGCTCTTATGCTTACTTCTCTTGACACAGGCAATTCATAAGAATAAAGCCCATGCACTTCAGTAGAGCTTATGTTTTGTTTACCCTGATAATCTTGCTGCACCATTAATCCGACTCCGCTGTTATAATTCGCAAAAAAATGATCGACGGATACCAAGGAAGTGCTATACTTAGCATCTAAAGATGGCCATTGCAATCGTTGATGCATTACAACTCTTGTCGCATGTGCGCTCCCTGCAAATGCGGGGTTCTGGTACATCGGAACGTTATAGAATTGAGAATACTGAATATCCTGTGCTACAATTTGTTTTCCACTGAAAAGTAACAGCGTCAAAACTAAAATGCTTTTTACTAATATGATGGTTCTGGAAATATTCATTTTGTATTTAATATTGTACTTTTCTTAAATATCAGGTTTCTGTTAATTATGCTATACGTAAAACTTTAAATAATAGATACATTTCCTTTCAGGCTGTCCCATTTTTAGAATAATCAAGTGCTAAAATAAATTGATTTTATGAACTTCCATAATAAAGATTGCCGTAATATTTTTAAATTTTACAAGTTTTTATATTAAATTTGAATCTGTGCAAACTAATAATTAAAAAATGAACAGTTTGAAAGAATCAATAAAAATTCTTAATTTTTTATTCGTATTTTTTTTATTTATCATTGTTGTAACTCCATCTATATCACAACCTTTAACTAAAAGACAGATACTGGATCTGGACGGGGAAGCCCAGGAGTATTTTCAAATAGGAGCGTATTATAAAGCTCTTCCAATATACCTGCGTCTGGATTCGGCTACAAAAAATGATCCTCACTATGCCTATCCTATAGGTGTATGTTATATACAGGAAAGAAATGAAGCTAAGGCTCTGCCTTTTCTTGAAAAATGCCTGGCAACTCCAGCTAAATATCCTCATAAACTCAATTTCTATCTTGCCACCGCTTATCATTTATCCCACCGCCTGGATGAAGCCATTAAATATTATGAAATTTATAAAGCAAGCCTGAAGAAGAAAATTCAAGGAGATATTATAAAGGAAATGGACAGGGAGATACAAATGTGTAATACCGGCAAAGAACTTATGGCTAAACCTCTTCAGATTGAAATAATAAATCTCGGTAAAACAATCAATACAAAATATCCTGAATATGGCGCTGTTATTTCTGCCAATGAGGATGAGCTTATATTTACTTCAAATCGTCCAAATACAACCGGCGGCAGAATTGATGAGGAAGACGGAAGATTTTACGAAGACATATACATATCCTATAAAGATAAAACAGGCATCTGGTCGACACCTGTAAAAATGAGTTCTGGTATCAATACCAGTGGCCATGATGCGAGTATTTCCCTTTCTTCTGACGGACAGAAACTTATATTATACAGGAATGAGGCTAAAGAGGGCATGATTGCCAATTCGGCAGGTGAGTTATTTGTAAGTGACCTGCATGGCGCGACGTGGTCCAGGCCTGTTAAGTTTCCACCCCAGATAAATAACGGGGCTTACCAGCCAAGCGCTTGTTTGACCGAAGATCAGAGAGTTTTATATTTTTCCAGCAATAGGGAAGGTGGAATGGGTGGGACAGATCTTTATTCGGTCAAAAAACTATCTAACGGACAATGGGCTTTGCCACAGAATATGGGCAAGACACTTAATACTCAGTATAATGAAGATTCCCCCTATTTACATCCGGATGGTAAAACCTTATATTTCAGTTCCGATGGGCATAAAACAATGGGAGGATATGATATTTTTGTTTCGCGTTTCAACGATTCCACAAAAGCCTGGTCCAGTCCTGAAAATGTCGGTTATCCGATAAGCACCGCTCATGACGACATACATTTTTCCTGGTCAGCTGATGCCAAACGGGTCTACTTTTCCTCCACCAGACCTGAAGGGCAGGGGGATAAAGATATTTATTAT
Source organism: Cytophagaceae bacterium (assembly GCA_035568055.1). Taxonomy (GTDB): domain Bacteria; phylum Bacteroidota; class Bacteroidia; order Cytophagales; family Cytophagaceae; genus DATMOV01. Next base: position 3,086 of record DATMOV010000355.1, on the reverse strand, counting down.
GGAAGTATTGAAAAGGAAGCAGCGCAGGTCCTGGTGGTAAAAGGAATTGTATATGACTCATTAAATAGTAAACCAATGGAAGCAGCCATTAAAGTCACTGATTTAAAGACTGGTGAGCTTGTTGGTGTATATAATTCCAACAGTTCTACAGGAAAGTATATCATTATATTGCCCGAAGGAAAGAATTATAGTTTTTCAATTGAAGCGGCTAATTATGGTATTTGCAGCCAAAATATAGACGTATCCGAACTTCATGAGTTTAAAGAAATAGATAAAAATATTTCTTTATGTCCGAGGAAAAAATAAACCCTAAATTAAAATCTACTTTCAACTAATTATTCGGGAGCGTTGATCCTTTCCCCAAAAACAAATAAAAACAATAAGAGAAAAGCAGTATGAGAAACAGCAGATTGGAAGAGATTAATTGTAATATGCTTTGACTTCAAACAATCTTAGTGTATTTAATACAGCTATTGATGAGTAAATTTTTATAACTTTAGAAAGTAAAATACGTATTATTTTGTGAAAAGAGGTGTCTTGTGAAAAGGTGCCTTATTTTAAATTCAAAACTCATTATGGATAAACCATACAATTTTATTGGAAGATTTTTAATACCTATTCTCTTTTTAGCATTGCCCTTTTATTCTTATTCAACCCACATTGTTGGAGGAGAATTAACGTATGTACACAATTCAGACTCTACATATACTATTACCCTTAAACTCTGGCGGGATTGTTCGGGGATAGCATTGCCTGGAACCGTAACAATTAAGGTTAGAAAGCCAGATGGAAGTCAATACTCCCCTAGTAAGGATTTTAACATTAATTTAACCAGTTCATCTATTTTGCCACAATTTGTTGATACCTGTGTTATAAAACCGAATGTTTGTGTGCAGCAGGGAATATATACTAAAGTCGTAAATAATTTACCTTCAGGCACAGGTGGCTATCACATGTGGTTTGATGTATGTTGTAGAAACGGAAGTCTTAATAATATACAGAATCCTCTAAGTACAGGAGCATCATTTTATTCTCATATACCCGATTTAGCTACTATTTGGAATGAGGATTTTACCCTGCCTAATAATACAACTGTTGACGCTGGCGCCACTGCATGGACAAGGAGTGTTCAGGGGGGGACTGTTTATGCTAAAGTTAATAATAATCTGTTTGAGGTATCCAAAACAAATGGCGACGTATTCTGGACATCCCAACTGATTAATATTTCAGGCCGCCCGGGGGGAGTTAATCTGGACGTGGACTTATTCAACAACGGGGGAGCATTTGGAGCTACCGATTCCATTCAGGCTTTTTATAAATTAGATGGCGGAGCTCTGGTTCCATTTCCAACAAACGGTGTTTTTGTGGGCAGTTTTGCAGGTATAAAACAGGCGCGTGCTCCAGGCTTGGTTGGTAATACTGTACAGATTATTGTCAAGATGAACAATCATAATAATTCCGGTCTCTATCGTATGGATAATGTATTGGTCTATGATAAAACAATTTCCAATGACAGCCCAACATTCGTGAATTTCCCCCCTATCTTTATTTGCAATGGAAATCCTTTAGTGTTTGATCATTCGGCTACAGATACTAATGGTGACTCATTGGTTTATTCTTTATATACTCCATATACCGATGCAGCACCAACATTTCCAGGAAATGTTGCGACTTTTGGTTCAGTAGTATATAATGCCGGTTTTGGCCAAACCAATCCATTGGGTGGGGCAGCTGGTTCCCTTGCGATCAGTTCTACAGGTATAATAACAGGAACTCCGAGCTTAACAGGACAGTTTGTAGTAGGTGTAAAAGTAAAGGAATTCAGAAACGGTGTTCTTATAAACGAATTGACGAGAGATTTTCAATTCAATGTTTTGAATTGTCCTCCTCCCGGTAAGGCAAGCTTTGCGCCGGCAAAAGTATGTAGTGGAAAAGCCTTGACATTTAATAATACCAGTCCTGCAGCAATGACTCTTTTCTCCTGGACTTTTGGTGACCCTGCTTCCGGAGGAAGTAACACTTCCACTCTCAGAAACCCCACCCATACTTTTAGCGCAGTTGGTTCATATACTGTAAGGTTAATTTCAAACCCCAATTCTGCATGTGCGGACACTTTCTCTAATATAGTGACTGTATCATCAGTTACTGCCGCTTATATAGCTCCTGCACCTTCCTGCGTTGGCAAGGTTGTTAGCTTTACCGATGCTTCTACTGCTACTGGAACCACTGTTACAGGATGGCTGTGGAATTTTGGAGATGGCACTACTTCAACCCTTAAAAACCCTACTCATACTTATGCTGTTTCGGGCACTATGTCAATAAAATTGGTGGCTACCAATGGTTTTGGCTGTCAGGACAGTGTTACACATACTGTTGTAATTCAGGCCTTGCCGGTAGTGGCTGCCGGACCCAATCAAACAGTTTGCGCGAACAACCAGGCTGTAACCCTTGCTGGTTCGGTGGTGGGTGCAGCAGGAGGTTCCTGGAGCTCACCTACATTGCCAGTTGGAAATGCGGGAACATTTGCCCCTAATAATACGACACTGAATGCTACTTACACGCCATCGGCCACTGAGATCGCTGCGGGTACAGTTACTTTAACTTTAGCTTCCACCGGTAATGGAAATTGTAATGCTGTTACAAGTACGATGACCATTACAATTGTACCTGCCCCTATTGTAAGTGCGGGGGGCAACAAGACAGTATGCGCCAACAATGCAAGCGTGGCGATAACCGGTACTGTAACTAATGCAGGCGGCGGTACCTGGACAGGTGGAGGTGGGACATTTTTCCCCAATGCCAATACCCTGACCATGACCTATACCCCTTCGGCGGCAGAATTAGCTGGCCCATTTCCAGTTACCGTTCCCTTAACATTAACTTCTACAGGAAACGGAACCTGTAATCCTGTTACGTCTACCATGACCATTACTATCACTGCGCCCCCAACCATAAGCGCGGGAGGCAACCAGACAGTTTGCGCCAACAATGCAGTTACTACGCTGGCCGGAACAAAAAATGCCGTTGTAACCGCCGTTCAATGGACTTCAACAGGTACAGGGGTATTTTCGGCCCCGACTAATCCT
>DATMOV010000354.1:0-7961 GCA_035568055.1 Cytophagaceae bacterium | reverse complement strand
AGCAGCGATACACATCGGAAATAACAAAAATTCTTTCTCAGATTAAAGCCGTCAATAAAAACTGTCAACAGGAATTATATTTTATCGATAACATCCGATATAACATTTTAAACAGGATTGCGACTAGCATTGAAAATAATAAAAAGGCAGAAGCGGCAAGTTTATTCAACCTGATGGACAAGTATGCTAATGAAATAACATATCCATACCAGGATGAAAATGGAAAAAAATATGCGGACAACATTCGCGGACAGATGTGAAGGCTGCTAACTGTGCGGTATTGGGACTGGGCATACCAAACTTATGCTTCAACTCGGTCTGTGTGCCACCATGTTGTCAACCTAACGAATAAGCGAGCCATTCGAACATTCTAAGCCCTAAGTTGACGGCTATGGTGGTATACAGACCAAATGGTATTATAAAAAATAATGGACTGTTTCACACAAACCAACATGGTAGAATAGTTACATTTACTCGAAATTAATAATCTCATTCTATCAGATAATAAATTTATGAAAATTGCAGTCATCGGCGGTGGAGCAGCGGGGTTTTTTGGGGCGATTGCATGTGCGGAATCAAATAAGCATGCCGAAGTAACTGTCTTCGAGAAGAGTAAAAATCTATTGTCAAAAGTAAAAGTTTCAGGAGGAGGCAGATGTAATGTTACTCATGCCTGTTTTGAAAATAATCTTTTAGTAAGAAAATATCCGCGCGGCTCCAAAGAATTAAAAAAGCCATTCGCTCAATTTTCTACCAGGGATACTATCAAATGGTTTGAATCAAAGGGGGTGGCATTAAAGACGGAAGATGATGGAAGAATATTTCCTGTGACGGACAATTCTCAAACCATTATCGATTGTTTGATGAAATCGGCTCAAAGCGCAGGAGTTAAAATAATAACCAGTACAGGCGTTAAATCCATACAAAAGGATAATACTGATGTTTCAAAATTCAGAATTAATTTTTCAGATGAAGCGTTAGTCTTCGACAAAGTCCTCATTGCTATCGGAGGAAATCCGAATAGTGATTCTTATCAATGGTTTGCTGCTCTCGGACATACAGTTGTTCCGCCTGTCCCCTCCCTGTTTACTTTTAACATTCCTGATTCAAAGTATGATGGGCTGATGGGAATTTCTGTAGCTAATGCTTCGGTGAAAGTTGCCGGGGTGAAAACAGAACAAAATGGCCCTTTACTAATTACTCACTGGGGCCTGAGTGGTCCGGCGGTGCTGAGGCTTTCGGCCTGGGAGGCAAGGACACTGGCAGATCTTAACTATCATTTTTCAATACTTATTAATTGGATTCCTGAATATAATGAAGAATCGTTGAGGGAGAAATTAAAAAATATCAAGTCAGATAATCCTAAAAAAATAATTTCTGTAAATCCTCTTTTTGCGTTGCCCAAAAGGTTGTGGGAAAGACTCGTGACAATTGCTCAAATTCCTGATGAGTTAAGATGGCTGGATGTTTCCAATAAGCAGCTTAATAAATTGATAGAAGAACTGCTGAGAAGCCAGCTTATTGTTAAAGGAAAAACTACTTTCAAAGAAGAGTTTGTGACTTGCGGTGGTATAAGCCTTCAGGATATCAACCTTGATACTATGGAAAGCATAAAGTGTCCGGGAATGTATTTTGCAGGAGAAGTGATGGATGTGGATGGAATTACCGGAGGCTTTAACTTTCAATCAGCCTGGACCACGGGGTATATTGCCGGTAAATCAATGGCAGGTTAATCGTAAGCAATCTTCAATTGCGATTTCTCCGATAAACTATTTATTTTTCTAAAAAGTGATTCGGCAGGAATTTCTTCTACTGTTATTTCATAAACGGGAATCTCACGCTCGCGTGATGTAAGCACCACCTCCACGTCGCCGGCATGAGCATTAAATAAATCATGGACCATAGCCAGGTCGTTATTTTCTTTAGAAATATGAGAGAGAAAAATATGGCTCATAAAAGCAGGTTTATGCTGACAAAATAATTCCAAAGCCTGATCATTAGACAAGTGGCCATTATCACTGCTTATCCTTTGCTTTAAATAATAAGGGTAGTTCCCTTCTACGAGCATTGTTGCATCATAATTTGTTTCCAGGAATGCGGCGTGGCAAGATTGAAAATGTTTGATCACATGCTCACATGGTATGCCAATATCAGTAAAGACACCTATACATAATTCTTTATATCCGACCACAAAACTTTGAGGATCTCCCGCGTCGTGAAATTTCGGAAAGGCGGTTACCTGGAGGTTTCCTATTTGAACATGCTCATAAGGAACGAGCTTAACATGTAAAGGATTGTTTTCCTCCAACGGTGAATTTTTTAAAGTGCCTGGAGTAATGTAGACAGGAAGATTATATTTTTTTGAAATTCGGTGAACTCCGCGCACATGGTCCGAATGCTCATGAGAAATAAATATCGCCTTCACTTTATCCATGGAAAGTTCCAGTCGTTTCATTCGCTTTTCTGTTTCCCGGCAACTGATGCCTGCATCGATCAGCACAGCTTCCCTGTCATTTCCGACATAATAACAATTTCCGTTGCTTCCCGAATTGAGCGCGGTAACAAATACCTTCATGACTTAAAGATCGTCAATAATCGGGTGCTTACAAAAAACGGAAAAACTTTTATCGTGTAAATTATCCTTTATCAATTTTCATACCGTTAATCATCAGTATCGAAGAATCATTCTGAAGAATTACCCACAATTTTTCCGCAACAAATTCAAAAACTAATTTGTTAAGAATACAGGGAAGGGAGAGCTTAAAAATGGATAACTTAAAAATGGATAAGTTTAGTGATGACAAGGCAAGGTTGCTTGATATAGCAAAATCAATAGATGAAATACAGGAAACCATCGCAGGGATGAAATTTGAAGATTTTATCAGGGAGACGGATATAAGAGATGATGTTGCTTATATGCTTCAGGAGATTGGTGGAGCTGCCCGGCTTTTGAGCTTTGAATTCAAGGAAACTTATGGAGATATAGATTGGGATGTGCTTACCAATCTTCAATTCGCGACCTACGATCAGGAAATAGAAATAGATCCTAATGCTATATGGTATGTCATCGAAAATGACCTCTCTTTAATAAAAGACCAGGTACTTGGTATTACCACAGTACTGGAGGACAAAGAAAGCGACAATTTCTTTTATTTTTAACTCAAATTGTGTGCAGTGCCTGGATTCCTGATAATTAATGATATTCGTATTCATTAATAAGTTGTTCTATATTTTTTACTTACAAGCTCAAATTGCCGTATCCTTTTTTCCTATGCACTAAGCACTAATTTTCAAAAAAATCCTTATCTTGAAATATTTAAATATATCTATTTTTGCTTATGAACAGATCTTGAAATGATAACAAATACTCAGCAGAGGTGTTAAGTATAAAGATATAATCAAAGGTGACAAATTAAGCCTTCAATCTTTTCTTTTTTCACCCCATTAATCATTTTTTTTACTTAAAAACGTACAACCTACAACTTAATTTAAAATATGGATCTTACTCAGGAATTTCAGGAAGCCTCAGCCAAATCAAAACAGCTGCCCAATCAGTCAAACGACAATCTTTTGAAGCTGTATAGTTTATATAAGCAGGCAACAGAGGGTGATGTAAACATTGAAAAACCTGCCAATCCTTTTGATATGATCGGAACTGCCAAGTTCAATGCCTGGGATAAGCTGAAAGGAACCGGCAAGGAAGATGCTATGAAGCAATATATAGAGCTTGTGAAAAGCCTGGGCATCTGATTTTTATTTTCTGATTATTACCCTTACTTTTATTTTTCTAATACAAGATTTTCATGTATAAATTCAAGAATGTTCTGATTGTAGATGATGATTACATCAGTAATTTTATCGCCGACCACCTATTGAATAAGCTGAAAGTTTGCGATACTGTTTCCTTTAGCCGCAATGGCGATGAGGCGCTTACCTATCTGAAGGAAACTACCGACTTTCCTGAAATGATCCTCCTGGATATTAATATGCCTGTGATGGATGGCTTTGAATTTATTGAAGCCTTCCAGAAATTTAACATGGACAAGCATAAAACCCGCATCGTTATTTATACTGCTTCCTTCAACAGTAAAGACATTGAAGTGCTCAAGAGCATAGGTTTTAACGATTTCATTATTAAACCACTCACAGAAGAGAAGTTACTGCATATCCTAAAACTTTTTGATAAAAAATAGGTTCTATTAATATATAGAAGTTTAACCTGTTTTATCAAAAAGACAAGATGCCTAAGTTCAATTGTATATTATTGGTTGATGATGATTACATCAATAATTTTCTTACTGAAAGATTATTGAGAAAGTCAAACATTGCAAGAGAAGTTAAAGCTGTGCGCAATGGTGAAGAAGCCCTGACTTATTTAAGTGAGGAAAAAAATAAATTCCCCGACCTCATCCTGCTCGATATGAAAATGCCTGAAATGGGCGGGATAGAGTTTTTGAAAAATTTCAAAAAAATGATCGTTGATAAAAAATCAAAAGTGATTCTTCTGACAGGCTCGGTGCATCCTGAAGAAGCCAAAACACTGGAGATGCTTGGTTATCACGACCTGATTCAAAAACCTTTCAGTGAAGAAAAATTATATCAGATACTTAGCAGGGAGCTGGTTAGAAAGCATTAAAAAATATTCGAATTTATAAATCTGATAAACTTTCTGAAGAGTTTATTCGTTCTTTAGGGAGAAATAAAGTATAGTTTATTTTCCTTTTAGCGCAATGATGAAAAAAATTGATTTGGTTTTACTGGTCGAGGATGATCCTATCACAAATTATATAAACTGTCGCTTAATTAATAAAGTCGGGGCAGCATCAGAAATACAAGTTGCTCTCAACGGCCATGATGCTCTTACGATGATAAAGGAAAGGATTCAAAACAATGAATGTTGTCCGGATTTGATCTTTTTAGATATCAATATGCCTGTAATGGACGGCTTTGAATTTCTCGAGCGCTTCAGAAGGCTGGATTTCCCCAATAAAGAAAAAGTGGTAATCGTCATGCTCACCACTTCTACACACATGAAGGATATGGACAAACTAGGCTCCTTTGGTAATTCAGAACTCATCAGTAAGCCTCTTAATCAGGAAAAACTGCTCGCTGTTACAAGCAAATATTTCAATCATACAGGATTTAGCAAGATAGCCTGAGCTTCTTCCCAATTGATTTTTTTCTGTATTTTTTTAATCGGTATGAATGAGAATCTATGTATTTTTGTTTATACACTATGAGCAACTCCAGTCTTATTTCAATCCTCACATTCAAATGTCCCAAATGTCATAAGGGTTCTTTATTCGTGGATCCCAACCCCTTTCATTTTAAGAACGTTACAAAAATGCCCGACAAATGCCCTTGCTGTGGGCAGAGAACAGAACTTGAGCCTGGGTTTTATTATGGAGCTATGTATGCCAGCTATGGCCTTTCCATGATGCTGTTTCTTTTTAACTTCTTCTTTCTGTATATTTTTCTTCACGTGCCTTCCGTTTGGTTTCTGGTTTTAAATACAGTCTTATTGCTTGTTCTGTGGCCTATTATATTCCGTCTTGCCAGGGTCATATACATCCACCTCTTTGTAAAATTTGACCCATTCGCGATAGAAAATTTTAAGAAGTAAATGGTTAAACTTATTTAACAATTTTGCTGTTTAAATAGAAAAGCAGAGGACTATAGAGTTGTTGGTATATTTATGGAGAAGTTGAATTGCATATTGCTGGTGGATGATGACAAGATCAATAACTTCATAAGCGCACGGATAGTTAAGAAACTTGACATCTGCAAAAATATAAGAACCTGTATGGATGGAGAAGAAGCTCTGTTATATCTCACCAAACACTGCGGTACTTTCGACAGCAATTATCCCGACCTTGTTATCCTTGACAATAATATGCCTGAAATGAATGGGATTGAATTTCTGGAATCTTTTAACAAGATTAATTTTAACAGCAGCCATCATGTTAATATTGTGGTCTTGACAGCTTCAAGTAGCCCCAGTGATGAGGAAAGGCTAAAATCCCAGGGAATACATGGCTTTATTCAAAAACCCCTTACTGAAGAAAAACTTTTGAATGTGCTTGAGCATGCTCATATTATTTAATCTTAATGTTTCTGGAATATTTTAATATTCTATAGATCAATGGTACAAATAGGGGGTAAAATTAATTCTGATCTGAGAAAATATACTTTGAAAGATTTCAAGATTTGCCCTGAATGTAAATTTGAATCAATTTAACCTCCTCTAAGAACTACGAATTCTCTATCGGGTCTTTAACATCTTTAATCTTAGCGTATTTGAGGTAAGCAACCCTGGCAGTTTCCCTGGCTATTACATAGCCAAAATATCCATCAAGAAATCCAAGTTTAAGAATATAACTATGAATAAATCGATAAGCAGGACTTAGGTATAACTTAATAAAGCCCGCTTTTTTATGGGCAAGTTTCATCTTTTTTGCTGCAAGGTTTATATAGTGATCATTTTTCTGGCGATACTGTTCCAGGCTCCGGATCGTATAATGATTGATCTGACCTTTGAGCTTCTTGATCTTGAGCTTCTCAGGAATTAACAGGAATTCATGCACTGCGTCAGTGTTCCAGGATACCTGACTCTTTTTAAATATTCTGATATGGCTTTCAGGGTTCCAGTGACCAAATGAAATCCATTGTCCGCAAAAATTAGCACGTCTGGGCAGATCATAACAATCAGCCTGGGGATTTTGAAATACCTTTTTTATTTCCATGACCAATTCTTCGGAGAGCTCTTCATCGGCATCAATAGAAAGTATACACTCGTTCTTTGTAAGGCTGTTTCCATAATTTTTCTGTGCGGCATAACCTTCCCATTGATGTTGATAGACCCGCACAGGGAATTTCTTACAAATCTCCAATGTATTGTCTGTGCTGCCTGAATCCACTATAATGATATCCGAAGATATTTTCAATACGGACAATAGCACCCTTTCAATATTGGAAGCTTCATTGTTGGTGATGATGACTGTGGAAATTTCTGACATGGTATATTCAGCAAAATAACCATTTATTTATAAAAAGATGAATCGCAAGAAACTTATTTCTCATGTGAATAACTAAGGAGAGAAGTTCTTGAAGATTTTTGAGGAATGAAGTAAATTAGATGATACAAATAGTGGTTGCTAACTATATTTGTCAGCCTGAGCCGAGTCGAAAGCCTGTATGATCAAGTAATCATCTGTTAATTTTCAACAATGTTTCGACTGAGTTTATACTAAGCAAAGCGAATATGCTCAGCATGACAGCATTAATGATCGGTGCGAGAATAATTACAATAGCTATGGAAAATATTCATCAGATACTCAAAGAAAAATTTGGTTACAGCCAGTTCAGGCTGGAGCAGGAACAGATTATTAATAATGTTTTACAAGGTAAAGATACTTTTGTACTTATGCCTACCGGCGGAGGCAAATCTCTTTGTTACCAGATCCCGGCACTCGCCCTCGGTGGGCTTACCATTGTAGTTTCTCCATTGATCTCCCTGATGAAAGACCAGGTTGACGCGCTAAAGATGAATGGCATAGAAGCGGCTTGTCTCAATTCATCGGTATCCATCAGCGAGCAGATGGATATTTTCGAAAAGGTGCGACGGAACAAGATCAGACTTCTTTACCTGGCTCCCGAAAGATTTTTCGGTAAGGAAAGTCAGTTTATCGATTTTCTGAAAACGATTAAACTTTCTTTATTCGCTATTGATGAAGCGCATTGCATATCTTCCTGGGGCCATGATTTCAGGCCGGAATACCTGATGCTTTCAAAGCTGAGAGAAGAATTTAAGCAAACGCCCATCATCGCGCTCACTGCTACTGCTGATGACATTACCCGCAAAGATATTGTGGAAAAGCTTGGCATTGCGCATGCTCGCACTTTTGTGTCCAGCTTTAACAGAGCTAACATTCATTATTTTATCGAAGCCAAAAAGAACAGCT
>DATMOV010000353.1:0-9600 GCA_035568055.1 Cytophagaceae bacterium | reverse complement strand
GTTTGTCGGCAGCAAGCTGCTTTTTAAATTCCGCTTCTTTATCTTCAGCTTCTTTATCAAGCCTGGCTTTGAGGGATCGGTATTTTTGGTTGAATTCCGATTTCAGCTTATCTTCGATGTGCTGGGAAAGGGCCTGTTCGGCGTTGAAATGATGCCCGCAGGCCGGACAAGTGATCTTATTGGTTGATTCCATTGTTTTCTCATAGCTGTTTGTGATTCCGGGCTGGCCGGAAATAAAAAAAGCAGTATAAAGATACTGCTTTTTTTGCTCTTATGGGATAGCGACTACTGATTACATAGCGCCTTCGAGTACATCCTTAAGTTTTACTCTTTGTCCGTCTTTATATGGCACTACCCATGCACCTTTAACGCCCATTTCCCTCAACGCTTTTTTGAATTTATCGGCTTCCCAATAATCGGTGAAAATTCCCAGGGTATATTTCTTAGTACCATCAGCATCTGTTTCTCCGCTGAAGTTAGGATTGTTGTCGAAATATTTAGTCAGGTCTTTGCTTTTAAATGACCCGATCTGCACTTTAAATAGCACGCCTTTGGTGGGTCCTTTTTGGGTTACTTTAGTCCCTGTTTTATCGGTTTCTATCGTAGTGGTTGAGGTATTATTTTCAGTCCCCGGCACTTTCACAACTCCTGTTTTGTAATCATCCACTTCCTTTTTAAGCCTGGAGATCTCAGCATCTTTATTATCAGATTCGTTCTTGATGGTTGTTTTAGCGTTTTCACATTCACCTACCTGTGCGGCAAGTGCATCTTTCTGTTCAACCAGTTTTTTATAATCAAGCGGCTTAAGCAGTTTAAGTTTTTTCTCCCATTCTTTTATCTGCGCCTCTTCTTCTTTAGTTTTTTTCTGAGCCACACTAAAATGAGCGCTTATAGCTACTGCCAGTATGGAAAGTAAAAAATGTCTTTTCATGTTTTAAGGATAATTTGTTTGTAAGCAATATACGTTATTTCTTAGAAAAGGCAAGGAGAGAACAGATAGATTAGGCTTTAGATGTTAGAGGAGAATTGGATCTCTCTAATAAACAAAAAAGAGCGCCGTTTCCAGCGCTCTTCTAACATCTAAAGTCTAATCTCTAACCTCTCACTTCAAACTTCCAACCATATCTTCCGGCTTCACCCAATCTGTAAATTGCTGATTAGTGAGCAGCCCTAATGCAATCGCTGCCTCACGAAGTGTCATGTTTTCTTTGTGCGCTTTCTTAGCAATCTTGGCGGCATTTTCATAACCGATATGTGTATTGAGCGCCGTAACAAGCATCAATGAATTCTCCAGGTTCTTTTTGATGGCCGCATCGTTTGGTTCTATACCTACAGCGCAATGTTTATCGAATGAGTCGCAGGCATCTCCTAAAAGTCTCGCTGATGTCAGCAAATTAAAAATGATCATTGGTTTAAATACATTCAGCTCAAAATGTCCCTGCATGCCACCGATGGAGATCGCGGTATCATTACCAATTACCTGAGCGCAAACCATCGTCAGTGCTTCGCATTGTGTTGGATTTACTTTTCCAGGCATGATGGAAGAGCCCGGCTCATTTTCAGGGATCAATATTTCACCAATCCCACATCTTGGTCCGGATGCCAGCCATCTAACATCGTTGGCAATTTTCATCAGGCTTACCGCCAGTTGTTTCAGCGCACCCGATGTTCCTACAATGGCATCATGCGCTGCCAGCGATTCAAATTTATTCGGAGCAGTCTTAAAAGTAAATCCTGAAAACTCGGAGATTTTCTTAGCCACCAAAACATCATATCCTTTAGGTGTGTTTAATCCCGTTCCGACTGCAGTACCGCCAAGTGCCAGCTCAGAAAGGTGATCCAGGGTGACTTTGATTGCTTTGATACCATAGTCAAGCTGGGCGGCGTATCCGGAAAATTCATTGCCCAGGGTAAGCGGCGTGGCATCCATCAGGTGGGTTCTGCCGATCTTCACGATATCTTTAAACGCCTTGGCTTTTTTATCTAAAGTATTTCTAAGCTTTTCTACATTCGGCAAGGTTATTTCCATGATCATCTTATATCCTGCAATATGCATAGCAGTGGGGAAAGTATCATTTGACGATTGTGATTTATTGACATCGTCATTCGGGTGGATCTTCTTTTTTTCATCATCCAGATTACCGCCAAGCAACACATGAGCTCTGTTGCCAACGACTTCGTTCACATTCATGTTTGACTGAGTGCCTGAGCCAGTCTGCCATACAACGAGGGGGAACTCATCATCCAGCTTGCCAGCCAGAATTTCATCGCAAACTTTGCCAATAATCTCCGCTTTATCTTTTGCCAAAACTCCCAGCTCCAGATTGGTGTAGGCAGCGGCTTTTTTAAGAATGGCAAAAGCCCTGATCACTTCCAGCGGCATCAAATGCCCGCCAATGGTAAAATTCTCTTTTGATCTTTGTGTCTGGGCGCCCCAGTATTTATCTGAAGGCACCTGCACTGGCCCCATCGTATCTTTTTCGGTTCTGAAATTCATAATTTTATTCTTTTAATTTTTATTGAAGGAAACAATTATACAAAAAAAGTGCAAAGATTGCTATCAGTTTACTATGGAGATTCATTCCGTCGCAATTGAACTATACTAGGTTTGTTAAACAATATTTCGTTACATGTACTTCTTCACTTCATCCTCTTTTACAGCCCTTGCTTTATTCTCAAAATTGGAACAGAGCCAGCACCAGGTAATAATCCGATCAGTTTTTTCACGATTAAATATAAGAAAAAGCATCTGATAAGGAATACTGATAAGGATTCGCGGTGATTACAAAGTTTTAAAAATCTGTTTCATTAAACATTCGTTAATCTCTCAGGTATTATAAATATGTTCAGCATCACTCATTTTTTAATTATTGGCTTGCTTGTGCTTATTGCTGTGGTTATTTATTATGTAGCCAACAGCAAAAAACGCAGAACGGCATTTTATCAGAAAGACAATAAAGGCTGGGAGGCTATTAAACCCAGGACTGAGCAGAAAATAAATTTCACCATTTTCCTGATCGGAGATGCAGGTGCGGGCTCACTTATCAAGACAGAGCCTAATTTTGTAATTCTCAGAGAGCAGCTTTTAAAAGCCGATTCAAACAGCGCGATATATTTTCTGGGCGACAATGTTTATCCATTCGGACTTCCAGAGCCCACAAACCCTTCGCATGAGCGGGGAGAAAAAAGATTATTGGAGCAACTTAAGATTGTGGAAGGCTTTAAAGGCAAGATTTGCTTTATCTCCGGAAATCATGATTGGAACAAAGGACGCAAAGGCGGATATAAAGCCATGATGCGGCAGCAGGCTTATATCGAAGCGTATTTTGGCAAAGAAGGTGTTTACCTGCCACGCAATGGATGCCCGGGGCCTGTAGAAGTTAAGCTGAACGAGGAAATAACTTCCGTGGTGATCAATACACAGTGGTGGGTGCATAATGGCAAACGCCCGGAAGGAAAGAAAGATGGCTGTAGTGTCGACAACGAGCATGAATTTTTTGTCGGGCTGGAAAAGATGCTGGAAAAGAATAAAGAAAAAAAACTGATAGTGATCGGCCATCATCCGATGTATAGCCAGGCTTACCACGGCGGACATTTCAATATGAAGCAGCATTTATTTCCGCTGACAGAAGTGAATGATAAGCTATACATACCCTTCCCGCTACTGGGTTCTATATACCCGATGTATCGCAAATTTATTGGGTCCAGGGAAGATATGGCGCATCCAAAATACAAAAGCATGCGCAAAAGGCTTATCGGCATTTTCAGCAAATACGATAATCTGATCTATGCCGCGGGGCATGACCATAATCTGCAATATCTAAAGGAACACAGGCAACATTATATTATCTCCGGGGCCGGCTGTAAGATCAACTATGTAAAGCGAGGCAAAGGCGCTCAGTTCACACATGCCCATAAAGGATTTTTTCGCCTTGATTATTTCACCAACGGCGACACCTGGCTCGAAGCCTGGGAACCTGATGAACAGGGAAAGGCGGTACTCGCATATAGGAAGGAACTGCATGATCATGATCAAAAGGTGCAGGGCGCAGGGTAAGAGCGTTGGTTTATTTCCTTCCCGTGTTTCAAAACAACAGAAGCAATTACTTTGATTTTTTGCCCTGCACTCAGAATCCACTTCTTCACTCAGTACGCATCACTTTTTTACTACCCTCATACAACTCAAACATCAGCAGCCTGCAGTCGATCGTGGCGTTATAAAATTCTATGCGGCGTTTGGCTTTGAGGCCAATTTTTTTACCCAGGTTCATATTTCCGGTAAATACATAACCGGTATATCCTTTGCACGATTTCTTGAAAAAATCACCGATCTCTTTGTAGGTTCCTTCCAGCTCTTCTTCATCGCCCAGCCTTTCTCCATATTCAGGGTTGAGGACCACTATCCCTCCACCTTCCGGCACAGGAGTTTCTTTGAAATCACATTGGATGAATTCAATAAGATGATCCACTCCCGCCGTTTTAGCATTGTTGACGGAGGCTTCAATGGCCTCAGCAGAAATATCTGTTCCGATGATTTTTCCCTGCACTGTCTTTGCTGTCTTAAGCCTTGCCTCTTTTCTTAAAGTCTCCCATGCTTCACTGTCGTACCCAATGATATGCATAAATCCGAAATTAGTGCGGAGTAACCCGGGAGCTTTATTGGTGGCTATCATCGCGGCCTCGATGGCCAGCGTGCCACTGCCGCACATAGGGTTTATGAAATTGGTTTTGCAGTCCCAGTCTGTGGCAATAATAATCGCGGCAGCGAGGCTTTCCAGCATAGGTGCCTGTAGCGGGATTTTCCGGTAACCATGCTTTGCAATGCTTTCACCGGAAGTATCGATGTAAACAGAGGCATCTTCATCACGCCAATGCAGATTGATCACTGTCTTATTTCTCTCTGGCCCTGAGTCTGGCCTGACATTAAATTTGTCCATCATCCTGTCTACAATGGCATCTTTACATCTGAAGGAAGCAAACCTGGTATCAAGAATCTTTTCATTGGCGGCAAAGGAATTAACACTGAAATAGCCATCCTTCTCAATATACTTTTCCCATTCTATCTTCTTGACTTCTTCGTAAAGCTCATCAGGACCTGCAGCTTTAAATGATTCCAAATGAAATAATACCCTGTGAGCACTGCGCAGGTAAAGATTGAATTTCATGCAATCAATCAATGTCCCTTCTGTTTCAATTCCCATGAAACCTTCTTTGATAATCGGGAAGCCCAGCGCTTCAACTTCTTTGCGCAGAAATGGAGAAATACGTTTGGGGCAGGTAAGCAGTATGCGGGTTTTAGTCATAGAGGATGCAAGTTAATTAAGAATATGGACAATTAAGTTGGCAGTTGACAAAGGAAAACATAATAACAATCTAAAATCAGAAACTGTAAATGCTCTTAATTGTGTTAAAAAAGACCCCTCACTCTTAGTGAAAATGATTCCTTAACCTCGGCGGCCCCTTCATCAAGGTTGAGAATATAAATTAATTTTACAATACATAGGCTTATACCAATTGCCCAGACAACCATCGTTTTATATTTACTTTATAAAAATATATAAGCTTAATATAAGCTTAACCAAATATCTTTTGGTAGTTACATAAACATGCGTATATTTCGAAACACATTATATTTTTAGTTAGACTTTTTACTAATGACCTTTTATCTGATTCAATAAAATGTTGCTGTAATATCATATTAGTATTATTGAATATTTTTTATTTTTCGACAATCGAAATAATCCTTAAAATAGTAATAGTCCAAGGTGAAGACCAGAAAACACTTTAAAAACGGGGCATGCCTGCGAAGCCAAATAAGTAGGGAAAAATTAAATCTTAAGTTATGAAAAAAAATCTTTTAACAAGTTTAGTTTGCTTAGCAGTTGCAATGTCTGCAAGTGCTCAAAAATTGGAAAAATTTGGCATGGAAGCTGGTAAGAAAGCTGTAATGGGCAAAGAAATTCGTGCACCATACACAGATTTGATCAGCTATTTTGGCTATGTTAAACCAGGAGCTGCACCAGATGAAACAAAGAATGGAAAAAAAATGTACTATTTGTATATATGGATTCCAGCAGTAGCGCCAGAAATTGGAATCAGAATGGTTTCTCCTGTTCCAACTGGAATGAAGCCAGACGAGAAAGTGGATTTTATTGGCGCTGATTATAAAGCCAATGAAGCTGATAAAACAAATTATTTTGATACCTGGATTATTTTAGAGAAAGCGAAAGGAATAACGAGCTCAGCTGATATTGCTAAAGGAAAAACAGCTGAATGGACCAGCATTGAAACTAATGATGATTCTGGAGAATTGCCAGCTAATCCATCAGGAAGTAAATATAATTCATTAATGCGTGTTACCAGTGAAGTAAATAATCCTCTAAAAGCATTAACAGCTGGTTTGTATCGCATAGGTTTCACTACTTATAAAGTTGGTGAAGTACAGGGAAGTTTTCTAGCACAAGTTGGTGCTCCGGTTAAATTACCTGGCGTTGGACTTTCTAACACTTTAGACGGCTTATCAAAACTATATATTAAAAAGTAATTCGTAACCAAGGCATAAAAAAACCAACTTTGCAAAAGCAAGGTTGGTTTTTTTATGCCTTTTGAGCGTAATTCGCCCTCAATCTTGGCTGGTATCATCACCAGTTACTCCGGATATAATCCGCAGCCAGAAGATTACAGAGCTATAGATTATACCTCTAAATTGATTTTACCTATATATAGACTTGTCCCAATTGCCTAATTCAGCGGCAGCTTTAAATGTACTTTTATAAAAACCCAGAATAACCTTTTCAGGAAATTCAGCGTTCCTGACAATAGAATAAGGCAAGATGAAATCTCTGAATATCTCGTTATAATATGCTTCCTTTGGATAAATTTTATATTTTTTATAGTCATCCGGTTCAGGATAAGCATAGGTATAGAATGCAGCTTCACCCAGGCCTTTCCCTCCCCAAAAACCAAAACTTGCAAGCTCGGCATTATAAGATTCTATCATTACTTTTCTTCCTACATTAGGAGAACCAGGGTGTTCAGGAGCAGATCTGCCTGAGAAAAAAGTTACTGCCAGATCAAGTGATCCCCAGAAAAAATGGACAGGGCTGGACTTGCCTGTAAAACCTGATCGGAAAATACTCATCACTTTGCTGACCTGAACTAAAATCTTCCAGAATCTCCGGGCATAATCAGGATCATATTTTCTGGGGCGATAGTCCTTATCAAATGGCATGCGGTCTTCCATTTCCACAGGAACTGTCCAAATATTGATCTCAATACCTAAAGCACTCAATTTTTCTTTTAGCTCAAAATAAAATTCAGCAATCGTTCCTGGTTTGAGATCTATATAATCAGTGCTTCCATTCCCGGACTTCAAATTTAATTTGTGTTCTATAAAGTTAAATTCAATTTCGAAACACGTATCACCATAAGGAATAATACCTGTTGTGAGGCCGGATGCAGATACAGAAAAAGTAATATTCCACCAATGGTTTATTAATGGTGCAAATTGCAATTTAATCTTCCCTATGATCTGCGAGCATAAATGAATTGTTGAATATGTTTCCTCCCATTTGTCCAACGGCAAATCGGGCCACACAACTTCTTTATTTCCAATTATCAATTCGCGTTTTCCCAGTATTTCCATCATAACTTTTATCTTTCATAGAGAACAACTCTTTAGAGATAAAAGTTGAATCGTGGATTTACACAGAAGAGTAACTGGATCCTGCCTCCGGATTAAATCTGGAACCCGGGGCTACAAGAGGAAATTGAGACTTATAATTTCTTAAAAGAAAGAGTGGCATGGAAGCCCTCAAGTCGTTTAGTTTATTTTTAAATTGAAAAATGGTATTAATTATACCTTGATTAAATCGAAAATTGACAGCTGACAAAGCTTATCCACTTTTGTCAACTGTCAATGTCAAATATCCACTAAATATGTATCGCCCTATTCCCCGTTGCTGCCATACAAGCCTCTTTAAATGACTCTGTAAATGTCGGATGAGCGTGTGACATCCTTGAAATGTCTTCAGCCGATGCGCGGTATTCCATAGCTACCACGGCTTCAGCAATCATATCTGCTGCCCGCGGGCCAATCATGTGTACACCTAAGATTTCATCGGTATTTTTATCTGCAAGTACTTTTACAAATCCATCTGTGTCCATGCTTGCACGTGCGCGCCCGGAAGCTTTAAATGGAAATGAACCAATTTTATAAGCCCTGCCCTGTTCTTTGAGCTGCTCTTCGGTAAACCCAACAGCGGCAACTTCCGGCCAGGTATAAACTACTCCGGGAATTAAATTATAATTAATATGCGGTTTTTGTCCCGCCATTTGCTCTGCCACTAATACCCCTTCTTCTTCGGCTTTATGCGCAAGCATGGCCCCTTTTATTACATCGCCTATGGCATAGATGCCTTTTACACTTGTTTCAAGATGTTCGTTCACCGGAATTTTTCCACGCTCATCTGTCTTGATACCGGCATTTTCGAGGCCAAGCCCTTCTGTATATGGTTTTCTGCCAACTGACATCAGACAATATTCCGCTTTTAGCTCGATTTTTTTGCCATCCTTATCTTCAGCAGTTACTGTGACTTCTTTTCCTTTCACCGAAGCGCCTGTCACCTTATGACTGAAATAAAAATCAAAATCCAGTTTCTTAAGAACCTTCTGCAATTCTTTTCCCAGGGAAGCATCCATGGAAGCAATAAGACGATCCAGGAATTCTACCACGATGATCTTCGTTCCGAGCCTTGCATACACGGAACCCAACTCCATACCGATCACTCCTCCGCCTATTACGATCATGCTCTTTGGCACTTCAGTAAGATTTAAAGCTTCTGTGGAAGTGATAATTCTTTTTTTATCTATTTGCACCGAAGGCAAACCAGATGGCTTGGAACCGGTAGCAATAATAGTTTTAGAGGTAGTGATTTCTTTAGACTTGCCATCAGCACCGGTAATTTTAATGGTGTTCTTATCTATAAAAGAACCTATTCCCTGGTGCACATCAATTTTATTTTTCTTCATCAGAAATACAATGCCATCGCAAGTCTGCTTCACCACTTCGCCTTTACGTGCGATCATTTGTTTAAGATTTACCTTCAGATCTTTGATGTCGATACCATGAGCCGGAAAATTATGAGTAGCGTTGTGATAATGTTCAGAAGAGTCCAGCAGGGCCTTGGAGGGAATACACCCAACATTCAGGCAGGTTCCGCCAAGCGTATTGTATTTTTCAACAATGGCGGTTTTCATTCCAAGCTGGGCACACCTGATAGCGGCTACATATCCGCCTGGCCCTGATCCGATCACTACTACATCGTATGTCATATTTATCTTAATTTTTATTTATTACTATTTAGCCTGATAATCTTGTAACATTTATTCGTCACTGTTTATACTTCAATAAAGCAATTTTATTTTACGATTTTTATATTATACAATTTCAAAACATGTTTAAGGTTAAGCTGCCAGCTGGATTTTTCAACTGTGCAGGGTTGATTTTTCGCGAAGAAGAGCGCCTCTGAGCTTCCCGCGTCTATAACATAATGTGTGTACGACGACACATGATCTTTTAGAGTTTCAGTCATACCACCA
>DATMOV010000352.1:0-3223 GCA_035568055.1 Cytophagaceae bacterium | reverse complement strand
ATACCAGCTGAGTTTTGCAGATAAATACCAATTTCAGAATGGGCTGTAATGAAATTTGAGTATACCTGACAATTATTACTGGCCAGGATCAGGATACCTCTGATTTTATTCGCTAAAGGCACAATTCCGGTAATATCCAGGCCAATATAACAATTGGTTATCGTTGAGGAATGACAACCTGTTTCCAGAAAAATTCCATCATTACCTGTACCGTACCCATTACCTGATACAATATTCCGCTCTCCGGCAGTAGCTCCGCCTATTATGGCCGATTGACTACCCTGAATATGGATTCCTTTATAAAGATTACTATAGGTAGCAGAAGCAACTGTACCTGAAATATCCAAACCTATAATATTACCTGCAATTTTATTATTAGTACCTGCATTAAATACATATACACCATCTTGCGTATTTGCTGAAATTACATTCGCTTCTCCTGCTGCAGTAGCGCCAATAGTATTATCACTAGTAGTTCCTCCGGTCAGATAAACACCGTTCAGGTGCTTAAAAATAATATTTTTTGTACCTGCCGTGCCCCCCCCCACTATATTAAACTGAGATCCATTCAGCATTCTTATCCCGTCCCCCGTGCAGCCTGTACATTGAGGTGTTGTTCCGGTGTTGTCGGTACCCAGAAAACAATTCGTAATTTTGCATGAAAGCGCATTATCCATCTTAATACTTATCTGAAAATCTCTGAATCCTAAACCATTCAGGGTAACATTAGTAACACCTGATGTTATCGCAATTCCTTCTGTAACACCACCCGCAACAAAAATAACGTGAGGTCCGATACCAGCAAAAGGCTGCGTGCTTCCGTCAATAATAAGATTATTAAGATTAGTATTACTTAATATTTGCCAGATACTGGTGACAGACAATATCTTCTGTCCAGCAGCGCCGATATTAAAATAAATTCTATGTCCCATAGCTCCTCCGGTAGCATCTGCGGAAGCCAGTCTGATGCATTTGACAAAGGTCATCGTTCCTGCGGATGCGGCGGCAAAATCATCTGTGTTTGCAGCATTATCAACAGTAAAAACCGTTGCCGATAAATTAAATATAATGGTTAGATTCAACAGACTTATTATTAGCAGGGTTCTAAATATATACTTAGCTTTCATAGTAAAAATTTATTTTAGATTTATTCTTATATGTCATTTATACATGACTAATTAAAAAGGTAACCATTAATATTTGATTTTATATTTAATATATTGCAATAAAATTAGTGATGTTAACTTGACGCATCTATACAAATATAAATAAATTACTGAAATGTTGTGTTTTTATTACACATTGTTTTTTATGCAAGAATTTATAGGCTTTTTACGTGCAATTACGAGGAGGGTTACTACTAAGCAGAACATACTTCTCATTAAGAATATGTAAAAATAACACAACAGGACATGGCAGATAACAGTGAAAATCAGCGTTGTTCAATAAATAACACCGTAATTCTTATGAGTTGGCAACAAATATGA
Organism: Cytophagaceae bacterium; assembly: GCA_035568055.1. Lineage (GTDB taxonomy): Bacteria > Bacteroidota > Bacteroidia > Cytophagales > Cytophagaceae > DATMOV01. The sequence continues at coordinate 1,736 of DATMOV010000352.1, read as the reverse complement.
TATGTTAAATGAACACAATTTGGCATGCCAGATAATATTAAAAACTGGCATTATTCAATAAAATTAATCCTTATATATAATTACTTAACGAGATCTCTGTAGGGAAAAATTGAAAGAGATACTGAGATAATTACCTTCTTTGAGTCAGTAGTCATTTTTTTGTGTCTTTCATGCAGGTAACCCAAAAACCGTCTTTACTTCTTATGATTCCCTTAAGGAATCCAGCCGAAGTACAAATTGTTTTAATATTCCTCATTGATTCCGAAATCAGGCTTCCAGTTCATCCATTTTCCTCTTGTAAAATCCGGAAAAGTAACCGGACTGCTACCCAATGAAATGGATTGTTCTGAAAGAGGAGTAATCGCCATCATTGTGGCCGCATCATATACATCAATTGGTGGGTACTGTTTTCTTTTTGCATATTCAACGAATGCATTCACAATAAAATAATCCATTCCTCCATGGCCTGCTCCAGCTGCACTTTGTTCGTATTTTCTCCAAAGCGGGTGATCATATTTTTGCAACCATTCTTTAGCAGATGTCCATTCATGAGGCTTCGTCACGCTTTCCAACAATAAAGACTCGTTCAAATCCATCCATATTCCCTTAGTTCCCTGAACTCTAAAGCCTAATGAATATGGCCTTGGAAGATTTGTATCATGTGATAAGAGTACTTTTTCACCCCTGGAAGTCTGAATCAGTGTGGTGATAACATCTCCCAGTTTCCATTCAATTTTTGCATTAGAGTGATTTTCGCCTCCGCTATTTAAAATATACTCATGAAGTCCTTTTGATTTTGAAGACATAGAAACCATATGTGTAAAACGGTTACCTCTATTGACATCCAACCATTTCATACATGGGCCCGCATCGTGTGTAGGATATAGATCTCCATTTCTATACAGCGAATTTTTTGTACGCCAGCGGGCTTCATTAATCGCCTTATCTCCAAATTCTACTCCCCCTCCGTAAGGTTGTTTGCCATCGTTGAATTTTACCTCCCGAAGATCATGCTGGTAACCTCCTTCAAGATGAATCAATTCGCCGAATACTCCATCTCTCACCATTTTCAATACTGCCATTACATCTCTTCGGTAGCAGACATTCTCAAGAAAGAACAAATGAGTTTTTGTTTCTTCATGTGTATTCACCAGCTTCCAGCATTCTTCAAGAGAGAAAGCTCCAGACACTTCAACTCCAGTATATGTACCCTTCTTCATACATGCTGTAGCCTGCTCCGTATGCCATTCCCATGGCGAAGCGATCATTATAGCATCCAATGTTTCCTTATCAATAAGATTTAAATAATCATAATTTCCGGCCGCATAGGATTTAGGTTTTGGCTTGCCGTTTTCCAGGCACATTTTATTAGTAATTTCAATGGCAGAGGAATCAGGATCTGCAATAGCAATAAGCTCACAATCATTCCTCTTAAGTAAAAGACCTATAAGACTTCTTCCTCTGAGGCCACATCCTATAAAACCTATACGAAGACGGCCCTTCTTTTTATCCTCGATTTCAGAAATAAAAGATAGATTTTCGGCTGAAAAACCTAATTGTGAAGTAGCTAATGTTAACCCAGCCAATACAGAAGATTTAATAAAATCTCTTCTCTCAAAATTCTTTCCCATATAATTTCCTAAAATAATAAATCATAAAACACTCAATTTCTTTTAAAGTAAATCGGGTAAATCAATCAGTTCATTAAAATAAGATAGGGCAATACATCCAAAGGG
>DATMOV010000351.1:0-3353 GCA_035568055.1 Cytophagaceae bacterium | reverse complement strand
ATCAGGGTCGGAGATACTGTCTTCGTAGAAAAAGGAGGGGAGATTATCCCAAAGGTGACCGCAATAGATTTCAGTAAAAGACCGGCAAATAGCAAAGCTGTACGGTTTATCACAGAATGTCCTGAATGCGGCACACTGCTGATCAGAACAGAAGGAGAAGCAGCGTATTATTGTCCAAATGAAAATGGCTGTCCAACACAGATCAAAGGACGAATGGAGCATTTTATCGGCCGCAAAGCTATGAACATAGAAGGTCTGGGACCGGAAACCATTGATCAGCTTTTTGAAAAAGGCCTGGTAAAAAATCCGGCAGATCTTTACGGACTAACCATGGAAAAATTGGCAGGCATGGACAGATTCGGAGAAAAATCCGCGCAAAATATTATCAAAGGACTTGAAAAATCGAAGATTATGCCTTTTAAAAATGTGCTGTTCGCCATCGGGATAAGATATGTTGGAAGCACTGTAGCGGAGAAACTCGCGAAGCATTTCAAAAGCATAGATTGTATCGCAGAAGCAAGCTATGAGGAGCTCATCAAAGCACCTGAAATTGGAGATAAGATCGCTTTAAGCATCCGTAACTTTTTTAGCATCCCTGCCAATATTGATTTTATCGAAAGATTAAGGAATGCCGGATTGCAGCTCAGTGTTCAGGAAATTGAATTAATAATGGAAAGCAATCAGCTGGCAGAAAAGTCTTTCGTTATCTCCGGAGTTTTCTCGGTTTTCGGAAGAGACGAGCTAAAGGAAAAAATAGAAAAAAATGGCGGGAAAGTAGTTTCGTCCGTATCAGCCAAGCTGGACTATCTGGTTGCAGGCGAAAATATGGGGCCCGCTAAACTGGAAAAAGCGAATAAACTTGGAGTAAAGATCATATCGGAAAATGATTTCATAAAAATGCTTGAACGATGATCAGAAAAATATGCTTCCTGGTGAAAAATTTTTATTATCTCAAAACCAATCTGGTGAGGAGACAGGCGGTTAATTACAGCAAAGCGATGAATATCGGAATACTAATCAAAAATCCGGATCCTAATTTCAATAAGGACATCAATGAATTTGTGAAAGGGCTTATTAAAGATGGAAAAAACATACAGATCATATGCTTTATAGATAAAGACCAGAATAGACTCTATGATTTTAATTTCGTTGAGCTTACCAATCATGAAATCAGATGGAATGGTGACTTCAAGCAGGAAAAGGTAAATAAATTTATAAAAACAGAATTTGATTATTTATATTCTATTAATATTTCACCATTTTTGCCTTACGAAAATATTCTTTTAAGCAGTCATGCGAAATTCCGCATAGGTTATTATTTCAAAAATAAAAGAAAGCTATTTGAGCTGATGGTGGATTTGAAGCCTGAAGAGAAGATTGACATGCTGGTGAGAAATATGGCAGTTTATACTAAAAAACTTGAATCCAATGAATAGTAAATTTTCAGGTACGGGAGTCGCATTGGTAACTCCTATGAGAGAAGACGGATCCATTGATTATGAAGGGCTGAAGAATTTGCTTTCATATACTTCTGAGTTTGTGAATTACTTTGTAGTGAATGGAACTACCGCTGAGTCGGCTACCACAAGCCAGCAGGAAAAAGAAGAAATACTTACCTTTGTAATCAGAGAGAATAAGAAAAAGCTGCCTATTGTTTATGGCATCGGAGGCAACAATACAGCCGAGCTTATTCAAAAGATAAGATCAACCGATCTTAAAGGCGTTGACGCATTACTTTCGGTAAGTCCATATTATAATAAACCTTCGCAGGAGGGTATTTTTCAACATTACAAAGCTTTAGCCGCTGCAAGTCCCGTACCAGTGATAATATATAATGTACCGGGCAGAACTGGCAGCAATGTAAGCGCTCAGACTACGGTAAGACTTTCTGCGGAAAAAAATATCATCGGGATCAAAGAAGCCTCAGGTGATCTTGCACAGGCTCTGCATATTCTTAAATATGCCAGAAAAGACTTTTTATTGATATCAGGAGACGACCTTCTTACAGTACCACTGATCTCTATGGGTGCAAGGGGTGTGATCTCCGTGATCGCAAATGCGTATCCTCAAAAATTTTCTTGTATGGTCAGCGAAGCACTTTCCGGAGATTTCGTGAAAGCTTCAGAATCTTTAAAAGCCTTTTCTGATATCAACCCACTTCTTTACGAAGAAAGCAATCCTGTAGGTATTAAAGAAGCCCTGGAAATTAGAAAAATATGTAAAAATAATGTTAGGCTACCCCTTGTGAAAGCTTCGGAGGGACTGAAGCAAAGGATAGAAAAAATCAATAAGGAGATATAAATAAAAAGACTACTGAAAAAGTAGTCTTTTTTTATGTTCAACAAAGTCTATTTCGCTTCTTTATTCTTATGTTCTTGAACTTCAACTCTTATTTCCTGACATAGATTTTTCAAATCCTGCATTCCTTTTCTAACTCTTGTTCCTGCTGCAGAATTTTCTTTGTCATAAAATTTCTGGAAATCGCCTTCCAAAGAAAGAATGAGGTTTTTCAGTTGTTCAAATCTTTTCATTAGTATAAAAATTTAGGGTTATAATTATTTTCTAACGCACTAATTTAATTTAAAATATCATATATACAAAAAACGAGTCTTAAAATATTAAAAAAAACAAGACCTATCTTTCTTATAATGAAGTGTTTTTAAACTGAAATATTAGAAAGATTACTCACATACGCGCCATTCTTAAGCTTCACTGCAATTTCTTCAAAGGCATTGATAGTCAAAGCGACATCTTCAAGTGTATGTTCAGCTGTTGGAATAATCCTGAGCATCATAATATCTTTGGGTACGACAGGATACACCACTATAGAGCAGAATATACTATAGTTCTCCCTAAGATCAATGATCATCTGTGCTGCTTCACTTTCAGTGCCGCTTAGAATTACAGGTGTTACCGGAGATGTTGTTCTTCCTATATTGAATCCTTTAGCCTTAAGTCCGCTTTGTAAAGCGTTGACTACTTTCCATAGATTATCTTTAAGCTCAGGTTTTGTACGAAGCAGTTCAAGTCTTTTTCTTAAGCCCACTACCATCGCCATTGGTAAAGTCTTTGCAAAGATCTGTGAGCGGGTGTTATATCTTAAGTATTCTATAACCTGTTCTTTACTGGATATAAATGCTCCAATGCCTGCCATTGACTTTGCGTATGTAGAGAAATAAAGATCTATCTCCTCCTGAACACCCTGCTCCTCTCCTGTTCCTGCCCCGGTTTTGCCCATGGTTCCAAATCCGTGCGCATCATCCACTAAAAGCCTGAACTGATATTGTTTTTTCAGTTCAACAATTTCTTTCAGTTTACCCTGATCGCCAGCCATTCCGAAGACCCCCTCGGTG